>JAKAMV010000679.1 GCA_021812735.1 Chloroflexota bacterium
GTCCACACCTTCATCATGGACAGCCAGCACATCTACGTGAAGATCCCGGCGGAGGCGCGGCTGGCCTATTCGTTCACCGCCCCGACAACGCCCGGCGACTACGACTTCTACTGCAACACATGCTGCGGCGGTAAAGCTTCGCCAACGATGCACGGCACGCTCCACGTGACGGCGTGAGCATGGGCCTGCATCAGACAGCGGCCGGTGGAGAGAGCAAGACCCCGACCCGGGTCACGGTGGTGAGTGGGAGCTCCCTCCCCCGCACCGCCATCGCCCTCTTCGGCGGTCTGGCCGTCGCCGGGGCGGTCTCGCTCGCGACGATCGCCCTGGTCCCCTATCCGACAGCGAAGTTCGGCGGCCTGACGGCGCCCATCGTGCTCGCGAGCGGGTTCGCCGACGGCTTCAACCCGTGCGCCTTCGCCCTGTTGGTGCTCTTTGCGACCTACACACTGACACTGCTCAACGCGGTCACTGCGGACGGGCTACCCACACCCTCCGCCCGGCGCACCCTGCTCGGCGCCGGCTCGCTCTACGTCGGCGCGGTCGTGGTCACCTACTTCTTGATCGGGCTTGGGCTCTTCAGCTTCTTGTCGTGGCTGGGCCAGGACCACATCGTCGCGCGGGTCGCGGCGGTCCTCGCCCTCTTCATGGCGGTCTGGATGCTCAAGGATGTCTTCCTGCCGGGCTGGGGTCCCGCGCTGGCGGCGCCCGCGGGCACCCACGGCTGGATGCACAAGGCGATGGCGCGGGGCGGCCTGGCCGGCATGCTCCTGGCGGGCGTGCTCGTGGGGATCTGCACGGTGCCCTGCTCGGGCGCGATCTATCTCGATGTGATCGCGGTCCTGCACGCGTCGGGCGGGGGGATCGTGGGCCTCGCACTCCTCGCGCTCTACAACATCGCCTTCATCCTGCCGCTCCTCCTCTTCCTCCTGCTCGTCTCGAACCGCCGCGTGCTGGGGGCCCTCGGGCGTTGGAACAGACAGAACGGCGCGGCCGTGAAAACCGTCCTCGCGCTGGGCGTCGTCCTGATGAGCTTCGGGCTGCTCTACTCGCTGGGCATGTGACGGGGCGACACCTACCGCATACTCGCCGACGGCATGACCTACACCTCCTGCGCGGGAGGGATCACGAAGGAGTTCGGTAGGTCGACGGCGTCGACTCGGCCCGGGCCGACTTCTGAACGGGCGCGGCAACCGTCGCCTTCGATCCGACGCGGACCTCACCGGTCCTGATCGCGGCCGCGATGGCGCTGGCCGGTCACCGAGCTCGGATCGATGAGGAGAGGCACCGGACGGCGGTCCCTCGTCGCGCGCCGGGGCCGGCCGAGCTGTCGACCGCCCGTCTTGGCCAGGCGAGGCCTACGCCGGACGAGCGGTGCGGCCCCTGACAGATCTTGCGCCGTGTTGAACGATTCGGCGTGCCGCGTCGTCAGTTGAACATGATCGAAACCATGGGGCGAGCGGCCGTGGAGGCACCGATGGGACGCCGGCTGACGGATGACGCTGCGCGGGGGCGCGCCTTTGCCACCCTGTTCGACCGCCGCGCGCTCGATGGAGCGTACCGCTACGCCACATTGCTCCTGGGCGACCCGGCCGAGGCCGAGGACGCCACCCACGACGCCGCACTGGCCGCGTGGCGTCATCTCGAGGAGTTGCGCGAACCAGGACGCTTCGACGCGTGGTTCGGGCGCATCCTCGCCAACACGTGCCGTGATCGCCTACGGGCCCGGCGGCGCGCCCTTCCCGCGATCGACGCCCTGTCGTCGACCGCGTCCAGTGCCTCCACGAGCGACATGGCCGAGGTGATCGGGGGACGCGATGCAGTGGCCGCCGCGCTCCAGTCGTTGAGCGCCGAGCACCGCGAGGTGATCGTGCTCCGCTTCTACGTCGACTTGACCGTCGACCAGATCGCGGCACGCACCGGGGTGGGGGCCGGCACCGTCAAGTCCCGTCTCCACTACGCCCTGCGCCACCTGCGCGCGGCACTGGGCACGCGCGACGAGGAGGACCACCATGGCCGATGACGAACGATTCGAATGGGAGCTTCGGCGCACGCTCCGTGACCTCGCCGCCGAGCCGGCTCCCGAGCGCCTGGTCGAGCGAGTCGCGGCGATCCCGGAGCGCACACCGACCGGCCGTCGGCGGTCGGCCTGGCGGGTCGCGGCCGCGGTTGCCGCCGCCGCCGTGCTCGTGCTGGCCGCCGGCGTCGCGATCCTGACGCGGCCAGAGGCCGCCTCTCCGATTGGAGCAGCGCCGGCGAGCACCGCTTCACCGCCGCCGGCCGCCGTGTCGCCGTCCACCGCAGCCGTGTCCTCGCCCTCGCCGGTCGCGTCGGTCGGGCCCGCCGGGGGCGCCGTCCCGACCGGCTTCCGCGCGGTCGCGGTGACGTTCGCCTCGCCCGATCTGGGCTGGGTGCTGGGCACCTCCACGTGTGCCACGCCTCCGTGCACGGCGATCCTGCGCACGTCAGACGGCGGCCATACGTGGGTGCAGATTCCGGCGCCGCGCACGCCGATCAGCCAGTGGCCGGTACAGCCAGGCACCAGCCCTGGCGTGACCGGGCTCCGCTTTGCGGACGCGCTCGATGGATGGGCCTTCGGCCCCGACCTCTGGGCCACGCACGACGGAGGAGCGACGTGGCGCCAGCTGACGATCGCCGGCGTCTCCGCCGGCGCGGCAGTCGAAGCCTTGGAGACGTCGGCCGGCTCAGTCCACGCCGTGCTCTACGACGTCGGGAGCGGCGGGTCCTGGGTCCGGATCGCGACGAGCCCAGTCAGCACCGATGCCTGGACGCTCTCGGCGACCAAGGTCGAGATCGGCGCCGGACCCGTGCCCCAGGCACAGCTGGTCCTCCAAGGCAACACAGGCTGGATGATCGAAGTCGATCGGACGGTGGTCGGCGGCGCGCGCCTCGTGAACGGTGCGTGGGTCTCCTGGACGCCGCCGTGCAGCTCGGTGCTCGGCCCGGCCGTCCTCGCGGCGTCGAGCCCGAGCGACCTCGTCGCGTCGTGCGATGGCGGGATCTGGGGCCCGGCGCCGACGACCCAGCAGCAGGGCGAGCACCTGTACGTCTCGCACGACGGGGGCGTGAGTTTCAGCGAAGTCCCCGGGTCCGTGCCGATCTCCGACCCATCCACGGTCGCCACTGCGGGCCAGACGGTGATCGCCGTGGCGGGCTCGCTCGGCCAGTCGCAGGGGCCCGCCATCGCCACGACCTTCGACGCCGGGCAGTCCTGGGCGACGTTCCGTCTGCAGCCCAACGAGTGGGTGACCTACCTCGGGTTCACCACGCCGACGCAGGGGGTCGCGATCGCCCAGGCCGGGGGTCAGGGTGGGAGCCTGCTGATGACCCGCGACGGCGGCCACACCTGGTCGACGATCACGTTCGGGGGTGCCGTGAGCTGACCGGCAGGGCCTGGCCCGTCAGTAGACCAAGTACCGCTCAGGCGGGCTCCAGTAGCTGTTGGCATTGGTCTGCGTCGGGTTCGCGACCACCTGCACGTACCATGGGCCGCGGGCGCTGAAGACCCACGGCCAGCTCGCGCGTCCGTCGCTATCCGCGTACACGTCGCGCTTCGCGACCAGCGCCCAGCGGCCGGCGGCCTGGTGCCAGAACACGAACGTCACCTTCGCCCGCGCGAGCGTCGGCCCGATCGGCCGCACTGTCGCCGTGAACGTGACCTTGGCGCCCGCGGGCACACTCTTGACGTGGCCCAAGTTCGTGGGCCGCAGCACGATGTACTGGCGCACCACGACCCGCACCGGCGCGCTCGCTCCCGCACCCAAGTCCGGCGTGCCGGCGTAGACCGCCTGGAACTGGGTGTTCACCGGCGGTGTATAGGTGAACGTCGCCTGGCCCGAGCCGTCGGTCGTCAGCGCGGCGATGTTGGACCACGCCGTTTCGTTCTGCTGCATCCGCTGCAGGGTGACCGTCCGGTTCGCTCCGTTCTGGGCGAACGCGACGTGGAGCGTGACCGGCCCGCCCCAACCGACAACGGGGGTACTGGCGATGAGCGTCAGCTGGGCCGGGGGGACGGTCACCGTGAAGACGAGCGGTGCGCTGCTGCCGCCCCCCGGGGGCTGGTTGAGGACCGTCACCGCGCCCATGCCAGGTGCGGCGAGCAGTGCAGGCGGCACGACCGCGGTCAACTGCGTCGGCGAGACGTAGGTGGTCGCGAGCGGCGTCCCGTTCCAGTAGGCCGTCGAGACGCCGGCGGCGAAGTTCGCGCCCTGGATCGAGATCGTCAGGTCGCCCGCCCCGGCCGGGGCGCTCGTTGGAGTGATCGCTGCGAGGACGGGCGGCGCATTGGCCGGCAGCGGCGGAGGCACGTACGTGTAGTTGAACTCGACGCCCGAGAGGTCCGTCCCGTTGTACCGGTCGAGGTCGACACACCCCGAGATCCCGGCGACCGACCCGCAGTTGCTGTACTGCCAGAAGGTCCAGCCGTGTCCACCCCAGTTGTTCGCGGGGATGGTCGGGCTCAAGATCGACCAGTGGGCGATCCAGAGGACGCTGTATCCCTGGTCGGCGAAGATCGTCGTGTCGCCCATGGCGTTCGCCCAGAAGCTCGGGCTCGTGTAGATCATCGGCCGCACGCCGAGCTTGGCGTAGACCTCGCCGAGCCACGCGGCGACCCACCCTTGGAGCGCACTCACCGAGAGCCCGCCCGTCTCCTCGAGGTCGAGTGCCGGGACGAGGTCCCCCGGGAGCAGACCGGCGTTGTTGACGTATGAGTCCGCCTGCATGATCGGATCGTTGAGGTCTGCCGAAGGCCTGGCGAAGTGGTACGCCGCCACCGGGAGGCCAGCCGCGCGAGCCGCCGCGTGATTGGCGGCGTAGGTGGGGTCGACGTAGGACTCGCCCTCCGTCACCTTCATGATCACGAAGCGCTTCCCGGCGCTCGCAACTGCGGGCCAAACGATCGACCCCTGGTAGTGGCTGACGTCGATCCCTTCGAGGTAGTTGGGGGGCGGGGGCGGCGTCGCGGTGGAGGGCGCGAAGAGCCCGCTGGCCGCGTATGCCACGCTGACCCCGAAGAGGGTAGCGACGCTCATCCCGTTGACCGCGCTGATCGCGTACCACGTGTTGCCCGAGACCGCGGCCGGGCAGGTGGCCGACCACGAGTCGCCGGTGACCATCCCCGTGACGTCGATCAGGGTGCCGGTGGGCATCGTCACCAGCGAGGTGGCACTCGTCGACGGCGCGGAGCGGAGCCGGGCGGAACAGCCGGCGGCATACGTGGAGTCAGCGGCGACGCCTTGCGGCATGAGGGGCGCAGCCAAGAGGGCGAAGAACAGTGCGACCAGGGCCGGGAGGTACCGGCGATGCAGGTGCTGCATTCGGTTCTCCCGTGCTCCTATACGTGGCCCCACCGACGGAACCATCCCACGGCGTCTGCGCCAGCGAGCGCACATGCCCGACCCGGCACCGAGGGTGGCACGGAGCCCCCGGGATCTTGGGCGTCGCGAACAAGCTCGAGCTGGATGCTACCAGGCGGCGTCAACCGACGTCAGTAGCCGGAGGGTCCTATCCGTTGGTCGCCGATCGGACTCGCCGCGCCGCCACACGCCGGCTGAACCCCGGCACCGAGCCGTCTGCTGCCCCCTCG
>JAKAMV010000680.1 GCA_021812735.1 Chloroflexota bacterium
AGCGCCGCGGGGGCCACGTGCGCCACGGAGGCCATGTTCGCGGCCTCCTGAGGGCGCGGCGGAGCCACGCGGAGGACGATCACCTCCCGCGGGCGGTGCGTGGCCGACGCCACCGGGAATGCCAGCAGCCGCACTCCGGCCCCACAGGTTCCGCTGGCAACACGGCCCGTCTGGAGCACCGAGCCCACCACTCCCTCGGGGCAGCGCCGGCAGTACGCCAGCCCGGCTACGGTGGAGCAGATGGCGCCGCAGAACGGATAGGCGGCCTCCCAGCCGGCTACGAAGCGCGGGGCGGGAATCGTCCGCACGCGGGAACGGGCGCCGGGCGCCGATACGGGAGCGCCATCGCCGGGCCGCCAGATCTCGGCTGCCGCTAGGACACGCTCCACGGCCGGGGTGTTCACCGCGGAAGTGTAGCCCGCCTCTGGAGTCGCCCACCGGACGCCGCCGGCCGAGTTCCCGTTCCGCCGGATTGCCGTCTGCGGGTGTTTCCCGATATCGCGCCGGGCAGGACCGACCGAGGATGGACCTCGTTATCGAATCCTGCGGGGGACTGGAAGCCGGCATGAGCGTCTTCGACACACTTCGTATCGCGGGCTCCGGCCTGACGGCCCAGCGTCTGCGCATGGACATCGCGGCGAGCAACCTCGCCAACGCCCAGACGACCCGTACTGGCGCTGGCGGGCCGTATCGGCCGGAGCGCGCCGTGTTCATTGCCACCAGGATGGGATCGGACGCCACGGCGCTGGGCGTGCGCGCCACGGCAATCGTGGCATCCGACGACTCCCCGGTCCGCGTCTTCGATCCCTCGCATCCCGATGCGGATGCCGCGGGCTACGTCTCGTATCCGGACGTGAACGTGGCCACCGAACTGGCGGACATGATGGGTGCCGCCCGCTCCTACCAAGTGAGCGCCACCGTCGCCACGGCCGCCAAGCAGTCCGCGCTCGATGCACTCGAGATCGGACGGTGAGCGGGATGTCGATCGGACCGATCGGCGCGATCACCACCGGTGCGTGGCCGGCGGTCAGCTCCCCTAGGATGGGGCAACTCGACGCTGCGTCATCGTCCACCCCGCCGATCGGGGCAATGGGCGCCGGAACGGGCAGGATCGGCGCCGGTCCGGAGGCGCCCGCGGGAAATGGCGCGGGCGGCTTCCTCGACGCGATCGGCACCGCCGCCACGCGGCTCAACGCGGACCTCGTCAACGCCGACGCCGCGATGGCGAGCTTCGCCGCGGGCGGCTCTGCAGACCTCCATTCCGTCGTGCTGCAGATGCAGGAGGCATCCCTCCAGCTGAAGCTGGGCGTGCAGGTCCGTGACCGCCTGCTCGAGGCATACCAGGACATCATGCGGCTGCAGGTCTGAGGATCGATCGGTGGCCTCACTCGAACGACTCCTCCAGCAGCTCTCGCCGATTCAGCGGGTCTGGATCGGCGGTGCCACCGTAGTGGCAGCGCTTGCGCTCGTGGCCTTCGTGAGCATCGCCGGTAAGCCGGACTTCCAGCCGGCGTTCACGAAACTGACGGCGGCGGACGCCGGCGCCATCAGCGAGGCACTCCGCTCGGCCAAGATCGAGTTCCAGCTGGCCGACGCGGGCGCCACCATCCTCGTGCCCGCTTCCTCGCTGGCAGGAGCGCGCGTGGCAGCGAGCCAGGCCGGCGTGCTGCCCGACGCCAGCGCTCCCGGCATGGAGCTGTTCGACAAGAGCGCCTTCGGCATGACCGAATTCGACCAGCAGGTCACCTACCAGCGCGCCCAGGAGGGCGAGCTCGCAAGGGTGCTCCAATCGCTCGACGGCGTGGCCAGCGCCCGGGTCATGATCGTCGCCGAGCAGAGTCGCCTCCTGTCCGAGGACGACCGTGCCGCCACCGCATCCGTCGTGATCGCCATGAAGGACGGAGGGCAACCGGACCGCTCCATGGTTCGCGGCATCGTGAGCACCGTGTCCGGCTCCGTGGCCGGGCTGTCGCCGGACAACGTGACGGTCGTGGACGCCTACGGCCGGATCCTCGCGGGCCCCCAGCTCGGCGGTGCGTCCGAGGCGATGGTCGCCCAGGAGTCAGTCGAGCGGGCGATCGAGGCCAAGGTTCGGGCCCTCGTCGATCAGGCGATCGGCCCCGGCCACGCGTCCGTGGCCGTTGCGGCGACCGTTGACAGCTCCAAGGTGGAGCAGCAGATCACAACCTATGCCCCCGTATCAGCAGACGCGTGGACGCCGCTGAGCGTCCACTGGAACCGCGAGACGCTGGCCGGTCAGGGGGGCGCCGGGTACGGCGGCATCCCAGGCGTGACATCGAATATTCCCGGCCTGCCGTCATATCCCGTCGCGGCCAGCTCGCTCGCCCCGTCGCCGTCGTTGGCTGGCTCCCCGTCGCCCGCTCCGAGCACCTCTCCCGGTGCCAGCGCGTCGCCCGGTGCCAGCGCGTCGCCCGGTGCCAGCGCGTCGCCCGGTGCCAGCGCGTCGCCCGCCGCGTACCTCAACGAGGATGTGACCGTCAACTATAACCTGTCCCAAACCATCGAGAAGATCGTCCGGGAGCCGGGCCTCCTGAAGCGCCTCAGCGTCGCAGTCCTCGTCGACGACCGTGCAGCCTCCGGCATCCCGACCGAGCAGCTGCAGGCCACCATCGAGGCCGCGATTGGCGCCGACCAGACCCGGGGTGACGTCGTGTCCGTCACCTCCGTGGCGTTCTCGCAGTCCGAGCCGCTCCCGGCCGCGGGGCCGATGGACCAGGTCGCGCCGCTGCTCCCGCAGATCCTGGCGACTGCGGTCTCCGTCGTGCTCGGGCTGGTCCTGCTGCTGCTGCTGTGGCGCAACCTCCGCGTCCTCGGACGCCGGTCCGACGAGGCGATGCTCCTCGCCGAACCGCCCCGACGGCACGCCTACCCGCTCGGGACCGGCGTGCCGGGCGAAGGGTCGAGCGGCGACCACCGTAGGGCGATGCTGGCCGAGCCCACTCCCGAAAGCAGCCCGCAGGCCCAGATCCAGGAGCGGCTCCGCCGTGTCGCGGACGAGAAACCAGATGCGCTAGTGGGCCTGATGCACGGCTGGCTGCGTGAGGACGGACCCCGACGATGACCGAGCAGGCGATCACCAGGAACGGGTCGCGGAAGGTCGCGGCGCTGCTCATCGCTCTCGGAACCGAGGCGTCGGCGAAGCTGCTGGCCCGGCTGCCGGCAGAGGCCGTGGACCGTGTCGCGATCGAGCTGATGCGGACGCCGGCGCTCGATCCCCAGGTCCGGGACGCAATCCTCGAGGAAACCTACGCGGGCCTGCTCGCCGACGGCGGCGTGCTGCCGGGCGGGGAGAACTACGCTGCGCAGCTGTTCGCCCAGGCGTTCGGCGAGGGCAAGGGCCACGAGCTGCTGGCGCGGGTGAACCTCAGCCAGCGGGTCGTCCCGTTCGAGTTCCTCATCGGTGCCGACCCGATGCAGACGGCGGAGCTGCTCGCGGCGGAGCACCCCCAGACGATCGCACTCGTCCTCGCCCACCTGCCGCCGCGGCCCGCAGCCGCCGTGCTTGTCGGGCTGCCCGCGGACCTCCAAGTGGACGTCGCGAGGCGTATTGCGCTCACGGACCAGACAGGCCCCGAGGCCTTGGCAGTCGTCGAGGACGGCCTGCGTCAGAGGATTTCCACCGTCATGACCGAGACCGCCTCGGTCGGGGGTGCTCGGCCGCTGGCGCATGTCCTGAACCAGGTCGACCGAGGTACGGAGAAGCAGATCCTGGGCGCCCTCACGGAGATCGACGCGGAGCTTGCCGACGAGGTCCGCCGGTTCATGTTCGTGTTCGAGGACGTCATCATGCTGGATGACCGGTCGATGCAGAGGGTCATCCGGGAGCTCGACCAGAAGGACATGGCCCTCGCGCTCCGGTCGGCGACGGAGTCGGTGCGCGAGAAGTTCTTCGCGAACATGTCCCAGCGTGCCGCGGACACCCTGCGCGAGGAGATGTCGCTGTCCGGACAGGTGCGCCTCAAGCACGTGGAGGAAGCGCAGGCTCGCATCGTCGGAGTCATCAAGCAGCTCGAGGACCGCGACGAGATCGTCATCAACCGCGGCGAAGGCAGCGACGATGCTCTCATCTGAGCGGATCCTGTACGGCGCGAGCGCGGGTCGCGGGGCTCACGCCGGTCCACGACCGGTGGCCCTCCCGGCTGAATCCAGCCCGCACGAAGAAGGCGTGGTGCTGCGCGGCGCTCGACCGAGACCGGGCAGCCCGGACCGCCACGCGGTGGCGAACCACGAAGGCCACCCCGCGGCCGGGCGCGCGATGTTCGGACAAGGCGCGGAATCGGCCCGGGCCGCGGACGAGCAACTGCACCGGTTGCACAAGGCTGCCGAGGCACGGGGCTACCGGGCCGGCGTTGCGCGTGCCGAGCGCGAGCTGTCCGAGGCGGTCGCCGGGGCTGGCGCGCTCGCGGCCCAGCTTGAAGCCGCCGCGCCAGCCGAGCGCACGGCTGTCGCGCGCTGGGTCACGGATCTCAGCCTGGCCATCGCCCGACGGATCCTGGGCGACGCCATCAGCGTCGATCCAGCGCGCATGGTCGGGGCCGTCGAGCGGGCGATCAGCGTGGCAGCCGGATCCCCCGACGTGCGGGTGCTCCTCCATCCGGCATCGGTGGCGCCCGTGCGTGATGCCTGGGAGGCCGCCCACGGCCCCGGGTACCTCGGCAAGCGCTGGACGTTCGGGCCGGACCCGTCGGTGCCGCCGGGCGGGTGCCTCATCCGGTACCAGCACGGCCTGGTGGATGCGGGGCTCGAGACGCAGCTCGATGCCATCGCCGAGGCCGTCTTCGCGGCGATCGGCGGAGGCGACCCGATGATCGTCGTGGAGCCTGTCCCGTGACCGAGACCCGCACGCTCGACACCCGGATTTCGCTCGTGGACGCGGTCGGGCGGGCAACGCTCCTGCGCGCGCAAGGCGAAGTCGTCCGCCTCGTGGGGACGACGATCGAAGCGGCCGGCCTGATCGTCCAGGTGGGGTCCACGTGCTGGATCGACATCGAGCCCTCCGTGAGCGTCAGTGCCGAGGTCGTCGGCTTTCGGGATGGCCGGATCAGCCTGGTGCCGTTCGGTGACGTGATGGGCATCCGCCCCGGTTCCAGTGTGCGAGTCCGGCAGGAGCAGTTCCGTGCGCCGGTCGGGGACAGCGTCCTAGGGCGGGTGCTCGACGGGTTCGGCCAACCGCTGGACGGCAAGGGCCCCCTCGTGGCACGCCAGCGCGTGGTTGCAACCACCTCGCCGCATCCGCTCGATCGGGCCCGGGTCGTCGATCCGCTGTCGACGGGGGTGCGGGCGATCGACGGCCTGATGACCGCCGGTCGGGGCCAGCGGCTGGGCGTCTTCGCCGGCTCGGGTGTCGGGAAGTCGACGCTGCTCGCGATGATCGCCAGGAATGCCGCCTCGGACGTCAACGTGATCGCCCTCATTGGCGAGCGGGGGAGAGAAGTTCGCGAGTTCATAGAAGAGCAGTTGGGAGAGCAGGGCCTCGCCCGGTCGGTCGTCATCGTGGCGACCTCGGACCAGCCGGCCCTGCTCCGGATGAAGGCGGCCGAGGTGGCCACGACGATCGCCGAAGCATTCCGGGACGAGGGCCGTC
>JAKAMV010000681.1 GCA_021812735.1 Chloroflexota bacterium
GCAGGTGGGCACGCAGCTGCGGTCCGGTGCCCTCCCCAACCTCGATCCGGCGTGGGCGCCGGCGGTCGTCGGAATCGTCGTCCTCGGGATCGTGCTCGGGGTGATCGGGCTCCTCGTGTTCGGCCGGGCCGGTGGCGCGGGCGGCGCGGTTGCGGGGCTCATCCTGGGCGCGATCGCCGGCGGGCTGGTCGGGTGGGGCTGGACGGGCCTGACGTTCAGCTGGCACGGCGCCGTGGCGATCGGGATCGCCGTCGGACTGCTGACGTGGATCGCCCTGATGCCGGCCTGGATGCTGCGGGCGAAGGTCGACCCCGCAGCGCGATTCCGGCGGCTCTGGCCGAAGGAGTCTTACGACACGGCCATGGAGACGAAAGACTGGCTGGAGAAGGAATGGGCGAAGCGACGCGCGAAGCTCGGCAGGACGTAACGCGGGCCCGCGAGCGGCTCGTCTCGGAGGTCGACGAGCTCGAGCTCGCGGTGCGCTCGGCCGTGGATATCCCCGCCAAGATCCGCCGCAACCCGGCGCGCGTGGCGGCGCTCGCGGGCAGCGCGGCCTTCCTGGCCGCGGGCGGGCCGAAGCGGGCTGCCCGGCGGTTTGCCGGACTGGTCCGGCACCCGAAGCCGGCGCCCGTCGCGTCGCTCCTGCCTGACGAGGTCCAGCGGATCGTGGAGCGGGTCGGCGCCGGGGGCGGGGAGGTGCGGGCGGCGCTCGAGCGCGGGTTCGCCGATTGGCTGGAGCAGAGCCGCGGCGACGCGAAGGGCAAGGGGAAGAAGGGCGAGCACCGCACCGGGACCGAGACGTTCTGGCACCTCTTCGACACCGTGAGCGCGCCGCTGGCCTCCCGGGCGGCGAAACGGGCCGCTGAGCGCCTCTTCGCCGCGGAGCCGGACCGGGCGGGTGGGCGTTCCGACGAGGGCCGGCGCTCCTGAGGATGGGGCTCCCGGGGTGCAGGTGCGCGCTCCAGTCGGCGGTACGCGCAGAGCCTGGGCGCCTGGCCCATCGCCCCCGGTCGCGCGTCCGATAGACTTGCCGAGCGGGCGAGTGGCGGAATGGCAGACGCGCCGGCCTTAGGAGCCGGTGCCGCGTGAGCGGCGTGTCGGTTCGACCCCGACCTCGCCTACCAGCGATGCTGGTGCTCCAGAGTTCACAGTCCCGCAACGTGCCGCTCACACGGCAGCGTCATCCTGCGGACATGAGCGAGCACTGCGTGGTTGCGGCCGGTGGCCGCGACGTTGCCCCGGACAAGGTTGCGGCGGTCATCGAGGGCACGCAGCGGCCCCCCGCAGCGACCCACAGGTCGACGTGCTGGTCGCCAGGCCCGCGCGAGGCGACCCAGTCGATCCCTGGTCACGAGGGTCCTTCCGGCTCACCCTCGGGCTGTGTGCCCTCCGACGCCGAGATCGCGCTGTGGTTCGGATAGTCGCGACATGCTCGGCCGCCCGGCCACGACCGGTGTCTGGTTCATCCTCATCGTCGGAGTCGCGGCCGGCCTCCGCCTTCTCGCCAGGGCCTGCTTCGAGAACGACCACGCCCGCGCCCTTTCGCACACCGAGCGGTGGCGCCGCGAGGAGGAGCTATGCGCCCGCAGGGCCGCTCTGGCGGCGCCTCCCCGGGCGTTGATCGTGGACCGGCAGCCGCTTCGGTGATCGTGTAACACCTCTCACAGCCATCAGAAGTTACACACACATCACGCACCGCTTACCGTCGCCGCGCTTACTGGACCTGCTCCTGTGTAACTCGTCCCCCGTTCGAGGAGGTCCATCGTGTCTGCTCACCATGGCTTCGGCGCATCATCGGGTCGCGAACGGCCGCGACACACCCTGGCATTCCGGCCCGAGCACGCCGCTGGTGCGCCACGCATGCGCGTCGCCGCCATCGTCGCGGCAGGCGTCGTGCTCTTCGCGGCATGCAGCGGCACCGTGAGCAACGCGGCACCAACCGCCGCTCCGCCGTCGATCGCCGCGGTCGCGCCCGCCACGATGGCAGGCGGAGCAGCCGCCAGCGCGGTACCCGTCGCGACGCCCACCCCATCGCCCGTGCCGCTCGTCGTGTACTCCGCGCAGGGGTACGACTCGGCCATGACCAAGGCGTTCCAGGCCGCCACCGGCATCCCGGTCCAGCTGGTGGATGACAGTACCGGCCCGCTGCTCGTGAAGGTCCAGGCCGAGAAGAGCAATCCGAAGTGGGATGTGCTGTGGGTGGACGGGGACGAGGCCTTCGCCTCGCTCGACCAGCAGGGCTACCTGGTCAAGGGATACGAACCCAGCGTGGCCTTCAGTTCACTCGGGTCCTCGCTCATCCCCGGGGACAGGAGCTACGTGCCCACCGGCGTCACGATGGCGGGCACGGTCGTCTACAGCTCCAGGACGGTCAGTTCCCCGCCCACCAGCTGGAACGACCTGCTGTCCCCCTCCTGGAAGGGTCAGGTGGGGATGAACGATCCGGCGGTGTCGGGGCCCACCTATCCGTTCGTGGCCGGCCTCTTCAACTACCTGGGCGGTGTGTCCCAGGGAGAGGCGTTCCTGGAGAAGCTCAAGGCGAACGGCCTCAAGGTGAACCAGACGAACGGCGATACGCTGCACGCGCTGGAGGGCGGACAGATCAGGATCGCGCTCATCCAGAGCTCGGCGGGGATCGGTGCCGAGGCGAAGGATCCCTCGCTCAAGACGGCATTCATCAACCCCGCAACACCCATCCCGAGCGTGATCGGCATCGACGCCAGGACCTCGCCGCAGGCGATCGCCGAGGCCGAACAGTTCGCGGCCTTCGTGCTATCGGCGCAGGGCCAGTCCGTCATGCAGTCTGGCGATCCCGGCGGCGACTCCCTCTACTGGCCGGTGGTGAACGGTATCCAGCCGCTGTCGCAGCTGCCGCCGCTCTCGAGCGTCCCGGCCAGGCCCATCGACCCGGTCCTCTGGGGTTCGCGGGAGAACGCCATCAACACGTGGTTCACGAACAACATCGTGCAGTGATCCAGCGTCTCGGGATGGGGCCGTTCGGGCTGGGACGACGCGGCGCGTCGGTCCTGGCGGCGGCCTCACCGGGTTCCCGGCAGCGCAGTCGCCCCGCGCTGCCGGGACGACTGCTGGCCCGGTCCGGCCTGCTCGCCGGCTCGGCTGCGCTCTGGGTCGTGCTCGGCGCGCTGCTCGTCCTGCCGATGGCGGTGTTCCTGGTCCAGGCCTTCTCGCCGCGGTTGTTCGGCGGCGGCGGCCAGTGGTTCACGCTCGGCAACTTCGCCAACGCGTTCTCCGGCGCCACCCTCCAGGGGCTCGCGGACTCGCTCGGCGTGAGTGCCGCCACGGCCGTCCTGTGCGTCATGGTCGGGGGATCGCTGGCCTGGGGCGTGCATCGGACCGACCTTCCCGGACGGCGGGTGTGGCCCATCCTGATGTGGGCTCTGCTGCTCGTGCCGACGTTCCTCGCCGCGGAGGGCTGGGAGTACCTCCTGCAGCCGCAGGGGGTACTCGCCCAGTTCGGGGTCGACGCCGCGCCGGTCTACGCGGTGTTCTTCGGACCGCTCGGGGTCATCTTCGTCCTGGCGATGTCGGCGCTGCCCTATGCCTACATCACGATCTCCGCGGCACTGCTCCACCTGGGATCGGAGTTCGAGGAGGCGGCGCGCGTGCACGGCGCAGGGACGTGGCGCACGACACGGGTCCTGCTCCCGATCCTCGGGCCGGCACTGCTCTCCGCCGCAGCGATCGTGTTCGCCGAATCCATGAGCGACTTTGGCGTGGCGTCCACGCTGGCCGCGAGCGCCCACTTCCCGGTCGCCACCTACGTGCTGTTCCAGGCGATCGACAACAACCCGGCGGATTTCGGGCTGGCCGCCGCCATCGGCTGGTTGCTCGTCGCGTCGGCCGGCATCCCGATCGCGGTGCAGGCCTGGGCGCTCCGAGGGCGCACCTACGCGGTCGTCTCGGGCCGGACCCGCACTCCGACGCGCTCGCACCTGTCACCGCCGATTCGTGTGCTCGCCACCGCGTCGATCGTCCTGCTGTTCGGACTCGCCCTCGGGGCGCCGGTCGTCGGCGCGCTCGTCGCGTCGCTCCTGAAGGGCTTCGGATCGGAGATCAGCGTCTCGGCGCTGACGCTCGTGAACTACCGGGAGATCTTCGCGGGCGATGCCGGCCTCGCGGCGCCGCTCGCCTTCTCGACCGGCATGGCCGCCCTGGCCGCCCTGGCGACGATGGTCCTGGGGCTTACCGTCGCGCGACTCATGACTGCCCGTGGGGCCGGGCGACTGGCGCGGCTCACCGACCTCGTGCTGCTCGGATCGGTGGCGCTGCCGGGGATCGTGCTGGCCGCCGGGTACATCTTCGCGTACAACCTGCCCCTGCTGGGCAATGTCGGGCTGGATCTCTACGAGACCACGCCGTTGCTTCTCATGGGCTACGTGGCGACGGCGCTCCCCAGCCAGGCGAGGCTGATGGTGGGCCCGGTGTCCCAGCTCCAGGATTCGCTCGTGCAGGCGGCGCGCGTCCACGGCAGCTCGGCAGCGTCGGCGTGGCGCAGGGCGGTGCTGCCGATGCTCTCGCGCATCCTGCTGTGGGCTGGCCTGCTCACGTTCGCCAAGACGCTGCTCGAACTGCCGGTTTCCCAGTTGCTGTACCCGCCCGGTTCGCCTCCGGTCTCGGTGGCCATCGACTCGTACGTGGCGGGCTACCACTACGACATCGGCACGGCGATGACCGTCGTGGCGCTCGGCGAGGAGTTCGCCGTGATTCTGGTTGGGCTCGCGCTGTTCGCGCTGGCCACGCCCAAGGGGTGGCGCCGGTCACTGGGAGCGACGCCATGAGCGCAGCCATCGCGCGCAGGTCGAGCGGCGCGACGGCCTCAAGCCGCACGAACGGCGCCGCCGGTCGGCCGGGGGACCGGCGCGTTGCCGCGCCCGGCGTCGTGATCGACGGCGCGAGCAAGCGCTTCGGTGCGAAGACCGCCCTCGATGACGTGTCGCTGGCCGTCGAGCCGGGTTCCTTCCTGGTCCTCCTGGGCCCATCGGGTTCCGGGAAGACCACCCTGCTGCGGTGCCTGGCGGGGATCGAGCGACTTTCGGCCGGGCGGATCGCGATCGGCGACCGGCTGGTCGCTGACGGGGAGCGACATCACGTCGCCCCGGAACGTCGCGACCTGTCCATGGTCTTCCAGGACTATGCACTGTGGCCCCACCTGACCGCCGAGCAGAATGTCGAGTTCGCCCTCGGTCGCCTCCGGCTCCCGAAGGCGGAGAGCGTGCGTCGGGTCCGTGAGCTTCTCCAGCGCGTCGGGCTCGGTGGCCTGGGCGAGCGGTTCCCGAACGAGCTCTCGGGCGGGGAGCAGCAGCGCGTCTCGCTTGCCCGGGCGCTGGCGGCCGGCACGGGACTGCTGCTGTTCGACGAGCCGCTGTCGAACCTCGACGCCGGCCTGCGCGAGGAGTTGCGAGTCGAAATCGCGACACTCGCCCGCGAGGCGGCCGCGACCGCCATCTACATCACCCACGACCAGGCGGAGGCGTTCGCTCTCGCCGACCGGATCGGGGTGCTTCATGCCGGCCGGCTCGTGCAGCTCGGGACACCCGAGGAGGTGTACTTCCGGCCGGCGACCGCGTTCGTGGCGCAGTTCAC
>JAKAMV010000682.1 GCA_021812735.1 Chloroflexota bacterium
CGCTGAGCGGCACCAACACCGCCACCGCGGCCTGGGACAAGGCGGCCTACTTCACCCCGGCCGGCACGGCCTCCGGGACGAAGGCCTTCACGCTGACCCAGGCGGGCAGCACGAACAAGACGATCAACGTCACCGACTCGTACGCGGGCATGCTCGGCACGCTCACGGCAACCGACGGCACCCCGTTCGCGTCGGCCACCTACAAGTACTCGCGCACCATCCCGGTCAAGGTGGGGTGCTTCAGCTACGACAACACCGCAACCATCACCGAGACCGGCCAATTCGCCAGCCAGACGGTGACCGTCTGCGGCGAGACGGGCGCCCTGACGATGGGCTTCTGGCAGAACAAGAACGGCCAGAGGATCATCAGCAACGGGGCTGAGACCGCCGGCGTGTGCGACAGCGGCACCTGGCTGCGGCAGTTCGATCCGTTCCAGGATCTGTCCGGCGCGGCGACCTGCAAGCAGGTTGCGACCTACGTGTACACCCTCGTCAAGGCTGCCAATGCGTCGGGCGCGTCGATGAACGCGATGCTCAAGGCGCAGATGATGGCCACCGCGCTTGACGTCTACTTCAGCGATCCGGACCTCGGTGGCAACGCGATCAAGGCCCCGGCCCCGATCGGCGACGTTGTCATCGACCTGACGCAGATCAAGGGCAAGAGCTCCAGCGCCGCCTTCGGGGGCGCCACGAGCATGACCGTCATGGACATGCTCACCTACGCCGCGTCGCGGTCGAACGTCGGCGGCAGCATCTGGTATGGGAATGTCAAGTCCATCCAGGAGCTTGCCAAGGACGCCTTCGACGCGATCAACAACGAGTGGGCAGTCGGGCCGTGATCCTCGGGCCTGCCTAGGCCCGCCGTCACGAGAAGAGGCGCCGGCCATGCGGCCGGCGCCTCTTCATGCGTGGCGATCCCGGGGATCCCGGTCCAATCGTCAACCCGCGACGTCGAACGTTGCCGGCCCGGCGAGCGTCACGATGGTCTTGCCGCCATAGGCGTAGAGGGTCGCCCTGCAACTGGCCGGGCCGCCGTTGAGCAGCCACTGCGATGAGCCACCACCGAGCTTGAAGGTGGCGTCAGTGTGGTCAAGCTGGACGTAGACAGGGGTCGCGTCCTGCGAGCACGAGACGACGATCATCGGGTACTGGTTGCCGGTCAGACCGCCTGCCGACGACGTGAACGTGACGGAGCTGCCGAGGTGCAGCGCCGACGGATCCTGGTTCAGGCTGATCGACGACGAGGAGGCGGGGGTCCGCGGACCCTTTGCGAACGCATCGCTGGCGCCAGCGGGCTTGTCGCCGGTCGCGACCGCCCCCGCGAACACCAGGGCGGTGCCGATCGCCGCGACGAGGGCGGCCTCGGTGACGGCGACAGCGGCATGCCTGACGCCGCTGCCCATAGTCGTGAGAATTCGCATCGGGTCTCTCCTGCCGCCGTCCCTGGCGGCCTGTGACCGCGCGATCGCGCCGCGCGGGTCCGGCGTCGGCAGCCCGGCTGACTCGTTCCGAGTCCCGTGGCGTTGCGTCCCCGGGTCGCCCCGGGTTTGCCCTTGTCGAGCCAGTCGTCCCTGAACCGATGCTGGCGGCCGGCGGGTGGCGCCGGTCTGGGGCGAATCTAGTCGGCGTCGGGACGCGATCCCACTGGTCGATGGTCCGTGTTGGCGGCGGGGATCCTCCTAGGGGATTCACCCGAGTGCCTCGGCGCACCACCCGGCCGAATCGAACGCCTCGCCGTATCCTGCGCGACATGGTCCGCCTCGCCCACGCCTTCTGGCCGCGCTGGTACCGGACGCTCGGCCGACTCGACCGGCCGATGGCCTGGGCCTGGCGCCGCTCCGGCATCGGCAACGTGGTGCGCGTCGTGCTCGTCGTGCGGCGCAGCGGCGAGGAGCGCAGGTGTTCCTGGGACTGCTCCGCGTCGGCGATCGCCGGTACCTGGGCCACCCGGATCGGGCATGCGCCTGGACGCGCAACCTCGAGACGGCCGGGGGCGGCAAGCTGGAGGGTCGCGACGGCGCTCGCGAGCGCTTCGCGGCCACACTGCTCGAGCCCGGGCCGGAGCGCGACGCGGTGATCCGGGCGACGTTCCACCAGCACCCACTCCCCGGCGGCCCCCTCTACCGGCTGTTCCGCGCCAACCCGCGCGAGGCCGGCCGCCTCTGCTGCATCACCACCCCGGAGTCCGAATGACGGCCCAGCACGATCCCGACCGCGAAGCCCTCGAGGCGGCCCTAGCCGGGCGCGGGCCCTACGAGCTGTTCCCCTGCGACCCGGCTTTCGCCGACACCGCCTCCTTCTGCGCCCACTACGGCTTCGATCCCGCCGATTCGGCCAACACGATCGTGGTGGTGGGCAAGGGGGCCGAGCCCGTCTACGCCGCGTGCGTCGTCCTCGCCACGCACCGCCTGGACGTCAACCGCGTGGTCAAGGGGCGGTTCGGCCGCAAGGCGTCGTTCGCCTCGCCTGAGGAGACCCGGGCGCTCACCGGTCACGAGATCGGTGGCGTCACGGCGTTCGGGCTGCCCGAAGACCTGCCGGTGTGGGTGGACGCCGCGGTGATGACCCGAGACAAGATCGTCCTGGGCGGAGGCAGTCGGAGCTGGAAGGTCATCGCGCCGCCGGCGATCCTGCGCACGCTGCCCAGCGCGGCCGTGGTGGAGGGGCTCGCGAACCCTGCGCCCCCGCCCGACCCGACCTGACGCGATTGCCGCGCCCCCATACCATGGGCGCATGACGAACATGCAGCGGCTCGTGCTGGTTCTGGCGTTCATCTTCGCCGTCCTCCTCGGCGTGCTCCTGGCGACCCACCTGCTCGGCAGCGGCTCGTCCACGCCCACGGGCGCGCCTTCAGGCTCCTCGGCCGCCGCATCGCCTCCCGCGCCGTCCTCGGCCCCGTCGTCGGCAGCGCCATCCGCGTCGGCCGCCCCGTCGCCCTCGGCGTCGCCGTCGTCGAGCCCCACGCCCACGCCCAGCCCCACGCCCGTGCCGACCACCGCCATCACGTTCGTCCAGCTCGGCCTCGACGCGGCCACGGATGCCAACGGGACGACGAGGGCCATCTCCCTCGCGGCGCAGACCGGGACCGTGACCGTGAAGCTCAAGACCGAATCGGGCGGCAACAGCCAGGTCTGCCTCATCGCCGACGGCAATCAGCTCGCCTGCCACACCGGCGTGACCAGCACGCTGACGGGCGTCAACAAGAAGGCCAGCTCGAACTTCCAGGTGACGCTCCGGGGGGCGGCAGGCGCCACGCCGGTCGTGGACGTGACGATCACCTTCCCGGCCACCAAGCCCAAGGTGACGATCCGGAACGCACGGTTCGACGGGACCGACGCGCCCGCCACCAACGGCCTGCAGGTGGTCGCCACGCCGCGGGCCAAGGGCTCCTATCACATCGCCGCGGACTGGGGCGGCCACCCGTTCCTCTACGAGCTGGACCTCATCGAGCAGGGCGGGCCCGGCCTCAAGACCGTGAAGCCGACGACCGGCGCCACGAAGCTGAGCGTGAGCTTCCCGGTGGTGCCGCCGCACGCCTGGATGTTCGTCCTGCGGAACACGGAAGCGGGCTTCGGCGCGACGCCGCTGGTCGCCACGTTCACCTGGCCGTAGCGGGCCGCCGGGAGCGCCTGCGACCTACTCCCGGGGACCTGCCGATCCTGACCGCTGAGTCAGGACCCGCCGTCATGGACAGGTGCCGGCGGGAGCGACGACGCGGTACACCGGGAGCGGCGTCGTGGCAACGGGACCGCCGATGCCGACCGTGACCGTGAACGCCGGGTCCAGCGTGAACAGCGCCCGCGTCGGGACGAGGTCGGATTCGCTGGGTCGGAGGATGAAGACTGGCCGCTGGCAGACCATCGCGCGGATCCGGTCCTCGCGCGTGCCGCCCGGCTCGTAGACGACGTTGGTGTCGTCGATGACGAGCACGTCCGGGCGGTCGCCCAGGATGTGCTGGGCGTACCAGAGGGGCGTGGAGGCGCCCCAGAACGAGAGGATCGCCGCGTCCTGCGGCAGCTGACTGGTCATCATCGCCACGTAGTCGTCGCCCGAGTGGTTCGCGCTCAGGTCTGCCGAGGGCAGGTTCACGACCGCGAGCAGGACGGCCATCGCCGATGCGCCCGCGATGGCGAGCGGCCCCGCGGCCCGCGCCGCCGCGCTCGGCAGCCAGTCCTCGGCGACGCGCGCCGCCGCCTCGACGGCCACCGCCGCCCCGAGCCCGAGCACCAGGAACGGCACCAGCAGGTAGTGCTCGAGCTCCAGGTAGTTCGCCCAGACGTCAGCGCCGGCGATCAGGATCCCGACGAGCGGGAGGCCGAGCGACGGCCGCCGCACCAGCAGCACCGCGATGCCGATGACGCCGGCGAGCGGCAGGAGCAGGACGCCGCGCTCCACCACGAGGCCGACCAGCGACGGTCCCGCCGCCAGCAGCGTGGAGATGCTGCTGGCGGCGAGGATGTCCGTCTCCTGGGCGCGGAACTGGGTGCCGGTGACGAGGAAGAGGAACGAGTCGAGCGTGGTCGGGTGGTTGTACGCGAGCGGCGGGTTGAACCGCGCGGCGATCGGGATGTAGGCGTACACGGTCAGGCCGAGGAGCGCCGTCAGGATCGGCAGGAACACGAGCTTCGGCCGATCGAGGAGCGCCCGCCTGCCCGCCCAGACGGCGAACAGCGCGATGAACGGCGCGACGAACAGCGTCAGCAGGTGGTTGCCGAGGGCGAGCCCGGTGATCAGCCCGCACAGCGCGAGGTCGCGCGGACGGCCGCCGTCAGCCCAGGCGAGCGCCCGGTCGAGCAGCAGCGCCATGAGGAACAGGTGGAGCGGGTTGACCTCGGCCACCGTCGCGGCCGCCCAGACCGTGCCGGCGGCCCCGGTGGCCAGGGCCGCGGCGGCAGCGATGGCCGGACGCACGCCGAGCCGGGTCGCCGCCCAGCAGAGGGTCGCGAGCGTCAGGGCGACGAGCACCGCCGAGAACAGGTTCGCCCGGTAGGCGACGCTCCCGAAGGGCAGCAGCTCGAACAGGTGCGCGGCCAGGATGAACGTGGGGTAGCCGGTGGGGTGGGCGATGCCCAGCAGGTGCGGGACCGACTGCATCTCGCCCCAGTCGTCGAACGCCTGGCCCGGGAGGAGCGTCCGCAGGTAGGCGACGAGGGCGACGACGAACACCCCGACCGGTGCCAGCCGAGCACCGATCGAGGGCGGAACCGGGCGCTGCCACACCGGGTCCCAGCCTTGCGGCCGGCCCAGCGACGGGCGCGGTCTGTCTTCTTCCATGCCTCCCTCGTTGCGTGACGCTGGAGGATCGTACTGCCCCGGGCCGGTGGCGCGGGACGCTGTGTCAGGGGCGGCTTGCGGTCGGGAAGGCCGCGGCATCCCCTGAGGGCGCGCCGGAGGATGTACTCCGCCTGCCCGTTGACCGAGCGGAGGTCGTCCGCGGCCCATCGCTGGAGGGCCGCGAACGTCTCGGGGTCCAGGCGCAGCAGGAACGGCTTGCGCTGGGCCAGGGTGGCGGCTCCGCCTCAGCCCGGTGCTCGCGCCGAAAGGGGCTTCGCGGGGCGGCCGCCGTCCCCCAGGTCTCCCCCGGGAGGCGCGTATCTCGGTCGG
>JAKAMV010000683.1 GCA_021812735.1 Chloroflexota bacterium
GGCCGACTGGCTGCGACGGATTCACTGGCCGTCGACAGCCCCAGCGCACGGCCTTGACGTCCGCGCTCCCCTCCCCCATGCTCCGCGCCAATGACTCACACGACTGTGTCCTGGTTGATGTGCATGCGTGGGCGGCCCCGTCGTTCGGAGACGGGCGCCGAGATCGCCGCGCGCTGACCGCACAGCCAGTGACCGCGGGGATCTCGGAGCCGAGGTCCCGGGGCCGCGAACCAGTCGGGTTCGCGGCTCTTTCGTTCTCCGGCCACAACGACGGGTAGCCGCCGAGTCAGACCCCCCAGGGCCACCTCGACGAACCGCCCCGCCACGCGCCCCGGAGAAACCGCCCCATGAGCAGCTTCAACCCCACCGCCCTCGGCCGCCTGCGTCCCGAGACCCAGGCGCTGCACGCGGGCCAGACGCCCGACCCCACCACCAAGTCGCGCGCCGTCCCCCTCTACGCCACCACCAGCTACGTCTTCGACGACGCCGCGCACGCCGCCCGCCTGTTCGGCCTGGAGGAGGCCGGGAACATCTACACCCGGATCATGAACCCCACCACGGACGTCTTCGAGCAGCGGATCGCCGCCCTCGAGGGCGGAATCGGGGCGGTGGCGGTGAGTTCGGGACAGGCCGCCGAGACCCTCGCGATCCTCAACCTCGCCCGCGCCGGCCAGAACGTCGTCGCGAGCGCCAGCCTGTACGGCGGCACGTTCACCCTGTTCCACTACACGCTCGCGAAGCTCGGCATCGACGTGCGCCTCGTGGACGGGTCGGACCCGACGGCCTACGCCGCGGCCACGGACGGGGGCACCCGAGCCTGGTACTGCGAGACGATCGGCAACCCGCGCCTCGATGTGGCCGACCTCGACGCGGTCAGCGCGGGCGCCCACGCCCACGGCGTGCCCCTGATCGTGGACAACACCTTCGCCCCGCTCCTCGCCCGCCCGTTCGATCACGGCGCGGACATCGTCATCCACTCGGCCACCAAGTGGATCGGCGGCCACGGCACCGTCATCGGCGGCGTGGTCGTGGACGGCGGCACGTTCGACTGGGCCGCCAGCCCGCGGTTCCACGACGACTTCGTCGCCCCCGACCCCGCGTACCACGGGGTCGGCTACACGGACGCGTTCGGTGCCGCCGCGTACATCGCGAAGCTGCGCGTCGTCGGCCTGCGCGACCTGGGCTCGGCCATCTCCCCGTGGAACTCGTGGCAGCTCCTGCAGGGGCTGGAGACGCTCCCGCTCCGGATCGAGCGCCACAGCCAGAACGCCCTGCGCGTGGCCGAGTGGCTGCAGGCCCGCCCGGAAGTCGCCTGGGTCAGCTACCCCGGCCTCGCCTCCCACCCATCGCACGGGGTCGCGCGGCGCGTCCTGGCGGGCAGCTTCGGCGGCATGGTCACCTTCGGCATCCACGGCGGCGTCGATGCGGGGCGGCGGTTCATCGACAGCGTCAGGCTGTTCAGCCTCCTCGCCAACGTGGGCGACGCGAAGAGCCTCGTGATCCACCCGGCCAGCACCACCCACCAGCAGCTCACGGAGGAGGAGCAGCAGACCTCGGGCGTCACCGAGGACCTGATCCGCCTCTCGATCGGCATCGAGCACATCGACGACATCCTCGCCGACCTGGACCAGGCCCTCCGTGCCGCGACCGCGTCCGCGGCCGCCGGGTAGAGGCGCCGCCATGTCACCTGACGACGGCACGGACCGGGACGGCGTCGGCCTCCCGCGCTCGGCCTTCGATATCCCGACCGATGCCGCGGGCATCGAGGGGCTCGCCGCGGGCATCGCGCCAGCGGGGGCCAGCGCGCCGGCGACGACCCCGGCAGCCGAAGCTCACCGGCCGCCCCTGGGCACCGGGCGCGTCGAGACCGCACCCATCGGGCGCGTCGCGCTCGAGTCCGGCGCGACGCTCCCGGTCACCGTCGCCTACCGTCACGACGGCCCCGGGGCCAACGCCCCGCAGGTCCTCGTGGTCCACGCCCTCACCGGCTCCGCCGACGCCGCCGGGGATTGGTGGGAGCCCGTCATCGGCCCGGGTCGCGCCCTCGACACCGAGCGCGTGGGCGTGCTCTGCGCGAACCTGCTGGGCGGGCGCTACGGCACCACCGGCCCCACCTCGACCGACCCCGAGACGGGCGCCCCGTACGGTGGCACGTTCCCGCAGCCGACCGCGCGCGACGAGGCGGCGGTCCTGTGGTCGCTCGCCGACCGCCTGGGCATCGGCCGGTTCGACCTGGTGGCGGGCGGCTCGCTGGGCGGGATGGTCGCCCAGGAGGTGGCCCTCGCCCGGCCCGGGGGCGTGGGGCACCTCGCCGTCCTCGGCGCGCCGGCGGCGACGGGCGCGATGGCCCTGGGCTGGAACCACATCCAGCTCGGGCTGATCGACGCGCTGGGCGAGCGGGGCCTCGAGCTGGCGCGGCAGCTGGCCATGACCACCTACCGCTCCGAGGCCGACTTCGACGGGCGGTTCGGGCGCCGCGTCGAGCCCGACGGGCGGTTCTCGGTCTCGTCGTACCTCGACTACCAGGGCCAGAAGATCCTGGGCCGCTTCGACCCCGACACGTACCGGGTGCTTGTGCGCGTCATGGACAGCCACGACGTGGGGCGCGGGCGCGGCGGGGCCCGCGAGGCGTTCCGGGCCCTCGCCGCGGCCGGCACGGGCATCACCGGCATCGGCATCGAGGGCGACATCCTGTTCGGGCCCGGCCAGGTCCGGGCGCTGGTGGCCGACGCGGCGGGCGCGAGGGCGGACGCCTCGTACCGCGAGATCAGCTCGTCCAAGGGCCACGACGCGTTCCTGATCGAGTGGGAGCAGCTGACCGGGTTCCTCCGCGAGGCGCTGGCGGACGGGCTGGCCCGGTCGGGACGGCGAGCGGCCACGGCGGCCTAGGCGGGTCAGGCTGCGTTCGCCTGGCCGCCCGAGCAAGGGGGCGGCTGCGGCGGCCGGGGGCCCGACACGGGGGTTTCGGCGGCGGCCGCGAGTGCGGTATCATCTGCGCGCCGCTGGCGCGTGGCTCAACGGTAGAGCACCTGACTCTGGATCAGGGGGTTCTAGGTTCGAATCCTAGCGCGCCAGCCAACTCGACCTTTCTCGAGCAGAACGGTCCCCTCCCCGGGGGCCGTTCATCGTTTTCGGGGCTGAGGGACGGGCGGCGAGCCCCATTGCGCTCACCTATTCCCGGGACGACTGGTAGAGGCGGCGTCGCACCCCGACTGGGCGGCGAAGGGCCCGGATCGCAACCTTCGCCGCTCGGCCATGCATGGGGTGACTCCCTGGGGGAAACGTGGAGGTCGGCCGCGGCGGGGCCGCCTCTAGCAGTCGCACCAGGAATAGCTGAGGGACGGGGGCGGCAGGGGCCGCCTCCAGCTCCATCATTCGCCCCACGATGACCTGAGGGACCGGAGCGCGGGAGGGGCGGGCTGCGGAGTCGGCCGCGTGAACCCCCAGCCCAACAGGTCCGGGAAGGCGATGCCGCCCGCCCAGGCCAGAACCCCGAGGAGCAGAGCCGCGGTCCGCACGTCAGCGGCCGATCGACCGGCAGTGGAGCGACCGGCTGAGGCGCTCGATCCGGCCAGACGCCCGCGCCTCGGCCGCGCCGAACGAGGTGTCGCGCCAGTCCCAGGGCTGCTGCCCACCGTCGGCGCGGATGATCCCCTTCTCGATCCAGTCGAGGATCGTGCGATCGGTCGGGACCGGGAGAGGCGCCGCGCCGTCCGTCCGACCGTCGCCCAGCTCGAGCTCGCGCCGACGCGCGATCTCGGCCGCCGGCATAGGCGGGTTCTCCTGCCCAGAGAACTCGCCTGCCCTCCGCGCGACCTCCGATCCCGCGACGGCACAAGAAGTCCCGCGGCCGGCCGAGGGCCGGGCGTGCCGGGGCGTTCCCGTACCCAACGCCGTACCCGACAACGGATGAAAACGGCCCTACGCAGTAGACTCCGTGGCACGCCACCTACGCAGGAACTGCGCTCCCGGGCGTGCCCGAATCGGGCCTCTGGATCAGGGGGTTCAAGGTTCGAATCCTAGCTCGCCAGCCAACTTCCCTGACTCGATCCCCCGCGTCTGAGCGCGCCCGCTCCCCCATGGAGGACGCAATGGATCAGCGTCGCCCGCTCACCGGCTGGGGACGGACCAGCCCCAGCGTTGCCGTGGTTCACCCGGCCGGCGACGACGCCGACCTGGCTCGCCTCGTCACCGGCGCGGGGCGGCGGGGCGTCCTCGCCCGGGGTCTGGGCCGCAGCTACGGCGACGCCGCCCAGAACGGCGGGGGCGTGGTCGTGGACATGACCTCGCGCCAGCGGGTGCTCGAGGTGGACGACGCCACCGGGCTCGTCACCGTGGAGGCGGGGGCCAGCCTGGACCAGCTGATGCGGCTCCTGCTGCCGCGGGGGCTGTTCGTCCCCGTCTCGCCGGGCACGCGGCAGGTGACGGTCGGCGGGGCGATCGCCGCCGACATCCACGGCAAGAACCACCACGTTGACGGCAGCTTCGGCCAGCACGTGGCCGCCATGGACCTGCTCGTCGCCGACGGGACCGTCCGCACCCTCACCCCGGAGTCGAGCCTGTTCTGGGCCACGGTCGGGGGCATGGGCCTGA
The DNA here is from genome assembly GCA_021812735.1 of Chloroflexota bacterium. The sequence goes on from JAKAMV010000683.1 coordinate 4,594, forward strand.
CCGGCCTCGTGCTGCGGGCGACGCTGCGGATGAAGCGGGTGGAGTCGGCGTACTGCGCGGTGGACACGGAGCGCTGCGCCGACCTGGACGACCTGATGGGGCGCATGGCCGAGGGCGACGAGCGGTACACGTACTCGGTGGCCTGGATCGACTGCCTCGCCCGCGGCGCCTCGCTGGGACGCTCGGTCCTGACCCGCGGCTGGCCGGCGACGGCTGCGCAGCTGCCCCCGGCGCTCCGCGCGCACGCTCTCGAGTTCGGGCCGCGGCAGCTGGCGGTGGCGCCGCCGCTCTTCCCCAGCGGGCTGCTCAACCGCGCCACCGTGATGGCGTTCAACGAGACGTGGTTCCGCAAGGCGCCTCGGGAGCGCCGGGGTGAGATCCAGACGATCTCGGCGTTCTTCCACCCACTGGACTCGGTGGGCCGGTGGAACCGCATCTACGGCCCGCGGGGGTTCCTCCAGTACCAGTTCGTGGTGCCGTTCGGCGCCGAGGAAACGCTCCGGCGCTGCGTCGGGATGCTCGGCGACGCCGGTCAGGCGTCCTTCCTCGCGGTGCTCAAGCGGTTCGGCCCGTCGAGCCCGGGGCACCTGTCCTTCCCCGCCCCCGGCTGGACGCTCGCCCTGGACGTGCCCATCGGCTCCCCCGGCCTGGGCGCGCTCCTCGACCGGCTCGACCGCGAGGTGCTCGCGGCCGGCGGCCGCGAGTACCTGGCCAAGGACTCGCGGCTCCCGGCCTCGGCGGTCGCGACGATGTACCCGCGGCTCGATGCGTGGCGCGCCATCCGGAGGACCGCGGATCCCGACGGGGTGTTCATGTCCGACATGGCCAGGAGGCTCGAGCTGTGAGGGACGCCGTGGGCAATGTTCAGCGGATCCTGCTCCTGGGCGGGACCTCCGAGATCGCCCTGGCCACGGCCCGCCAGCTGGCCGGCCAGCGCCCGGGGGTCGAGGTGGTGCTCGCCGCCCGTCCCGGAGACCGCCGGACGACGGCGGCGGCGGAGCTGGCC
>JAKAMV010000684.1 GCA_021812735.1 Chloroflexota bacterium
GGTGAAGGTGCTGGGTTCGGGTCAGTGGGGGGACGGGGCGGAGCTGATCCGGACGCTCAGGGCCACGGACGAGGATGCCCGGATCGCCGTGATCCTGGCCCGCGAGGATGTCTACGCGGGCCGTGTCGAGGAGGGGCTCGCCCGCCTCGACCGCTTCGACCTCGCCCAACTCGACCCCACCACGCGAGCCCTGGTGGTGCTCGCCCGTGTGCACGGGCTGTGGTGGCGCGGAGACGTGCACGACAACCAGCCCTCGGTGGAGGACCTCGTCGCAGACCCGGAGGTGCCGGAAGACCTCAGAGCAATAGCCCGAGGCATTCTGGTGACGCGCGGAACAACCACAGATCTGCGCCTGGCAGAGGCTGTTCCGATCCTAGCCGGCTTGGCCGAAACCCAGGAGAGTGCCGCCCTGCCTTTCTACGCAGGCATCAGCCGTCACAACCTGGCGTACACGAGGCTCGCCATGGGCGACTACGCCATGGCGATCGCCGACGGAAACGCGGCTGTCGCTCTCTTTGAACAGGTTCCCGGAGTGGCGGAGGAGTCTTACGCGGTTCACTTTGGCCTTGGCCGCGCCCACTTCGAGTTGGGCGAGTGGGGAGCCGGACGAGAGCATCTGTTCCGTGCAACGGGCGGATCCACCATTGGCTCGGTGGAGCAGTGGTTTGAGGCCGCGGCGTTGCTCCCCGTGCTTGGAGATCTCGCCGAGGCGAGGGAGCTCCTCTCACGAGCATCAAGCCATCCCACCAACAGTGCCGCGCAGAACCTGTTCGTGGCCATGCTCGCCCAAGCTCGGCTTGCGTTGGCTGACTGGCAGTTCGACCGGGCCGCCGTAGCCATGCGCAACAGTCCAACCGACTGGCAAGCCACAGCAACATGCAGCTGGGCGTTTTGGCTGGACTTGCGCGCGCTGATCGAGCTCGCCCGTCGCGATTACCCTGCCGCCAGGGCTCGCATCGATGAAGGTCAGGCCCTTGCGCGGCGTCAGGGGGCCGGCTTGCTGGAAGGTCGCTTCCGGCTCAGCCGGGCGCTTCTCGACGGAGATCTGAACGAAGTGTCGGATGCGTTCGCGCACGCCTCGGCCATGGATCTCCTCTCGGCGGCCGAGCCGATCGTCCGGAACCTGCACCGCCTCGGTCCGCTGCCAGCGTCGCTCCGCGAGAGCGTCGCCAGTTGGCCGCAACGCTGGCTACCCCTGCTGCGCCTTGCGCTGGCCGATCCGTCCGATCCCGCCGCGGCGCCCGCCGCGACCCTCCTGGACGAGTTCGGCGAGCTGGGCGACGTCCGTCCCCTTCGGAAACTGTCCCGCACCCGTCTCAAGGCATTCCATGGGTCCGACCTCGGGCGAGGCTTGGCCAGGCGACGGAGCCCACGCCTGATCGTGCACGACCTTGGGCAGGCATCGTTCGAGATCGGCCCGCGCAAGGTGCCACTTTCCTCGATCCGGCGCAGAGCGGCGGGCCTGCTGTGCTTCCTGCTCACCCGCAAGGGTCACTCCGCCACGCGCGACCAGGTGCTGGAGTCGCTCTGGCCGGAGGTCGATCCAGAGGCCGCCCTCAACAGTCTGAACCAGACCCTGTACTTCCTGCGGCGCGACATCGAGCCCGGGTACAACGACGACTATTCCGCGCAGTACGCGCACTTCGAGTCAGACATGGTGTGGCTCGACCGCGAGCTCGTGGCCGCCGACAGTGTGGCGTTCCAGGAGCAAGTGAGCCGTGCCCTCGCGTTCCCCGACGATCTCGACGCCAGTGCCAGTGCGGTGGCCCTCTACCGCGGCCGGTTCGCCCCCGAGTTCGAGTACGAGGAGTGGGCATCGGGATGGCGAGAGCTGCTGCACGGCCAGTATCTCCACCTGGCCGAAACGCTGATGGGACGGCTGATCCGGGACGGCAGGCTGCTAGAGGCCGCGGACCTGGCGGTGGCCGTCCTGGGCGTGGACGCGACCGCCGACCACTTCGAGCGCGAACTGATCTGGCTCTACGGCACGCTCGGCGCGCGTTCCGCGGCGGCCGAGCAGTACGGACACTACGCGGAGGTCCAGCGCACGGAATACGGCGTGGAGCCGCCGACCTTCGATGAGGTGATCTCAGGCCGGTAGGCAAAGTTGCGTATTGACCGCCCTCGCCTGCGGCTCCTATAGTCCGGGCACTTCGTAGTACTTCAGTACTGGGGAGCAATGTAAAGACGCTCGGACGCGCTGAAGCTTCACCTGAATTGGGCACTCTGGGTGGAGCCGAGCGAGTAGTGCACCCGACCGACGGCAACGTCAGGTCGGTTTTCGTGTCTTCGAGGCACGAGGGCCGCCAACACGAGCGTGGGTGGCTGGAATGATGGTTATCAAGTCCTGGTAGGCGATCGCGAGTTTCACACGCCGTAGTCGGACAGGCGAGGCGTTCAGAATGCACCGTCAGCTGGCCTTGCGGGCCGTGTCACTCTTGACACTGCTCGCCATCATCATCGGAGGGGGGGCGGGCGTCCGCCCGTTCTAGGGCTACCTGGAACGCCGGAGCCAGGCCCCTTGGTTCCGGACGGCGACACCAAACGAGAGTCTGGCTGATTGTCTAGATCGCTGAAGCTACTCCTGATGGCCGTCGTTTCGACGGCCATCATTGTTGTGCTCGGCGTGGTGTGGCTCTGGAAACTCCCGCCGGCCATCAACGGATGGCCGGGCGTAGCGTTCTGGACCGCCTTGACCCTCCTCGCGCAGGCATTCCCCGTCAAGATGCCGCGCGGCGCGGTCGTCAGCGTTGCGATCGCTCCGGTTCTCGCCGCGTCCGCCATCGGCGGCCCAGCAACCGCAGCTGTGGTGGCCGCCGTGGGCATGACGGAATGGCGCGAACTCACCGGCCGAATCCCTTGGTACGGCAGCCTGTATAACCACGCAGAGGTCGCCATACCGGCGGTGATGGCGGCCATCCTGTACGGCGCTATCGCAGGGCCGAGTTTCGTACCGGGCTGGGTATCCTTGATCGCTGTCTGGCTCGCCGGCACGCTTTTCTTCGTCGCGAACGCCACTCTGGCATCTTTGGTTGTCATCGTCCGCGACAGTTCCTCACCACGTTCCGTGCTCTCCGGGGATCTCCGCCTGATCAGCGGCAACCTCCTCGGGATGGCCCCACTCGCCTGGCTGATAGCGTTGGTGTGGTCGGTGGCCTGGTGGGCGGTGCCGCTGTTCGCGCTCCCGCTCTATGCCAACCGTGCCGCGTACCAGGCCACGGTACAGATCCGGGACATGTTCACCCAGACGGTGCGTGCCCTGGCCTCGGCCGTCGACGCGCGCGATCCGTACACGGCCCGCCACTCCGAGAACGTGCAGACCATCGCGGTCGAGATCGGGCGCGTGATGCGCTGCAGCGAGGACGAGCTGGAGGCGCTGGAGTGGGGCGGCCTGTTGCACGACATCGGCAAGATCGCGGTACGCGACGACGTGCTGCTCAAGCAGGACAAGCTGACGCGCGAGGAACGGATCGCGATGAACGCGCATCCGGTGAAGGGCTACGAGATCATCAAGCCGGTCGCGCGCCTGGCCCCTGAACTGCCGATCATCAAGCACCACCACGAGTGGTACAACGGGTCCGGCTACCCGGACCACCTCGTCGGAGAGGACATCCCCAAGCTCGCCCGCATCCTGCACGTCGCCGACGCCTTCGAGGCCATGACCGCCAGCCGCCCCTATCGGCTGCGGCCGCTGTCGAAGGAGCAGGCGATGGCGGAGCTGCGCAAGTACGCCGGCATCCAGTTCGACCCCGTGGTGCTCGACGCGTTCGCGCGCACCGATCGGGTGGCCGGCGTTGTGGACCCGGGCAAACCGGCGACCCACGTGGCGCCCGTCGCCCTGGTGGCAAGGCTCGCCGGCCGGGCACGCGGAGGCGGGCAGACGGGGGATCAGCCGGCAGCCGATGCGCACTGAGGTCGCCGCGGCGCTGCGTTCACGGTCGCCGGAATCCGCCTGAACCGGGAAACCGCTGAATGATGCTTGTCGCGGTGGCCGTCGCGCTTGTCCTGGGCCTGCTCATTGGCGGTCGCCCCGAGAACCTCTCGCAGATCCGCTTCCGCTGGGGCACGTTCCTGTTCGTTGCGGTCCTGGTGCGCTACGGGACGGAGGCCGCCATCCGCTACGGCGTCCAGCCCGTGGAGGCGCTCAGGTTCCCGCTGTACGTGCTGGCGTTCGCCGCGATCGCGGCGATCCTGTGGGCCAATCGGGCCCAACCGGGCCTCCTCCTGGCCGCTGCAGGAGTGACCTCCAACGGGCTGGCGGTCGTGCTGAACGGTGGCTGGATGCCTGTCTGGCGCCCGGCGCTGGACCTCGTGGGCATGACACCGGCCGATCTGGCCGTGTCCTTCCACCGCTTGCTGCCGGAGCAGCTCGGCCTCGAGTTCCTGCTCCGTGGCGGGCCCTTCGGCGACTTGATCCCGGTGCCGCTGCCGGTGCTCACCAACGTCGCCAGCATCGGCGACGCGTTCGTGGCTGCGGGTCTGGCCTGGTACGTGTTCGCGACCCTCGTCGCTGCACCGGAGGCGGAGGAGCCCGCGGTGACCGCCCCGGACGGGCCCGTCGCGGCTGAGCCTGGCGCGACCATCAACGCCACGGCTGCGTCGGCGGGCTTCCTGGTTCCGACACCGGCAGGACGGCCGGCGCGCCGCGCGATCCGGGGACCCGAGCTCGCTCCGCGTGCCGGGGTCGGGGAGTCGGCCGTGCTGCGCCGACCTGTGCTCCTCGGCGGTGCGGGGTCGAGCGTGGAACTGGCGCCGGGTCCTCCAGCGATCGCGCCGGCAGGCAGCGCAGCGGCCGTGCTTGCGGGAACTCCCGGCACGATCTCGGCCGCGGTGGTGTACGCGCCACGGATGCGTCGGGGGCTCGGCGGACGCATCGGCGCCCATCCGTACGTTCGGCTCGCGCTCGACGCCAGGTTCTCCACGCTGTGGGTGGGGCAGACCATCAGCCTCCTCGGCGATCGGCTCAACCAGGTGGCACTCGGCGTGCTGGTGCTCTCGATCACGGGCTCGGCGCTCGACGTGGGCCTGACCTTCCTGGCCGCTACCCTCCCCAACCTGCTGTTCGGGCCCTTCGCCGGCACCTTCGTCGACCGCTGGAACCAGAAGCACGTGATGGTCGTCAGCGACCTGCTCCGCGCGGGTCTGGTGCTGCTCATCCCGCTCGCCGCCGAGCGCAGCGTGCTGCTCGCCTATCCGATCGTCTTCGGGGTCACCACCGTGAGCATCTTCTTCCGGCCTGCTCGTACCGCGGTGATCCCGCGGATCGTGGCCACGGAGGACCTCACGCCGGCCAACGGCGCGATGTGGACCGCGGAGACCATGGCCGACGTCGTGGGCTACCCGATCGCCGGCCTCTTCGTCGCGTTCCTGGGCAGCGCCCTCACGCTCGCCTTCTGGTTCGACGCGGCGTCGTACCTGGTCAGCGCCGCGCTGGTGCTCTCTCTGACCATCCCGCCGGTGATCCGGAGCGCCGGGCCCATCGTGGCGGGCAGCGTGCGCAGGTTCATGGCGGAGGTCGGGGTGGGCTGGCGCTTCCTGCGGTCCGAACCCGCGCTGTTCCAGAACACCCTGATCAGCGGGCTC
>JAKAMV010000685.1 GCA_021812735.1 Chloroflexota bacterium
GGCGGCGGCGGCTACAGCGACCGCTCCAGCGGCGGCTACGGCGGCGGCTCGCGCGGCCCGCGCGAGATGTTCGCGGCCACCTGCTCGGCGTGCGGCCAGGAGACCCAGGTCCCCTTCCGCCCGACCTCGGGCAAGCCGGTCTACTGCAGCTCCTGCTTCCAGCAGCGCCGGGCCTGACGCCCGCGGCGGGTCGCCTCGCGCGTCCCGCCTCTCACGCTCGAGGCCGCCGGCACCCGCCGGCGGCCTCTTCGATTCCCGGGCTCCGCCCTGCCGCGCCGCCTGCGGCAATCCCGGCGGTCCGCTCAGCCGGCCGGAGCGGCCGGTTTCGGTCCCCGTCGATCCCCTAGCCCTGGCCCCGGAGCAGGTCCAGCGCCTTGAGCAGCTGCGCGTCGCCCGACGAGGCCAGCTGGGCTGCGCTCATGTTGCGGACGTCGGTCGGCGTGACGGGCGTGGCGTTCTGGGCCAGCGCGACGGGCACGTTCGGCTCGAGGCCCTCGTGCCAGATCGGTCGGCCATTGCGGGTGAGCCAGCGCTCGGTCCCGATCCGCAGGACCGAGCCGTCCGCCAGCTCGAAGCGCCCGAGCACCGTGCCGGTGCCGAACGTCTTCTGCCCCACGACCTCGGCGCGCCCGGCGTCCTGGATGCACCCGCTCACGATCTCCGCGGCGCTGGCGGTGTTGCCGTTGGCCAGCACGACTAGCGGGATCTTCGTGGCCAGGCCCCCCGGCGTGACCGGGATCGACTTGGTGACGCCGCTCCGGTCCACGGACTGGTAGACGGTCCCGTCGCCCACGAACTCGCTGGCCACCGCGACCGCCTCGTTCACGTAGCCGCCGCCGTTGTTGCGCAGGTCGAACACGATCGCCGTGGCGCCCGCGGCCTCCGCCGCCCGGATGGCGTTCTCGACGCCCTTGCCGGCGCCGGTCGCGAACGATTCGAGGCGGATGAAGGCGACCTTGCGGCCGGGGATCATCGTCCAGCTCGCCAGTGGCAGGTCGTACTTGCGGCGGGTGATGGTGAGGTCGAAGTTGGCCACGCCCTGGCGCTCGAGGGTGATCGTGACCTGTGTCCCCTCGGGGCCGCGGATGGACTGGACGATCTGGTCCTCCGTCTCGCCCGCTGTCGGCTTGCCGTCAACGGCCACGATCCGGTCGCCCCGCTTGACGCCCGCTGCCTCGGCCGGGGTGTTGGGGAACACCTGGCCCACCAGCAGGCCGCCCTTGCCGTCGTCGGGCGCGACCTGGATGCCGATGCCCACGAACGTCCCCGACAGCGACTGGTCCATGGCCTTGGCCTGGGCAGCGGTCATGAACGACGTGTGGCCGCTGTCGCCGACCGCATCGACGATCCCCTGGATCGCTGCGTACGCGAGCTTCTGGTTGTCGAGGTGCTGGGCATCGACGTAGTTGTCCTGGATGTCGTGCCAGGCCTGGTCGATCAGCGCGAGCTCCTGGTCGGGGGTCAGCGAGGCCGATGGCCCCGGTGCGCCTGACGAGGAGGCCGTCCCCGGCCCCCCGGGCGACGGTGCGAGGCCACCGCTGCCCACCGCGAGGCCGCCCGCGAACATGATGATCGCGAGGATGGGCGCGAGGACCGCCACGAGGATCCTCGGGACGCCGCCGGACCGGATCGGCTCCAGGCGGGGCGGCGGCGGCGGCGAGCCCTCGTCTGCGGCAACTGGGCCGGCTGCTCCCGGTGCCGGCGGCAGCGCGGGGGGCGCGATCGGCTCGGTGGATCCGGTCGTGGGTTCTGGGCGCCGAGCGGACGCGTCGAGGGGCGTGGCGGGCCCCTCGGTGGGCGGCTGCGTGGTGGGTTCGGTCATGGGTTGCGAGGTTCCGGCAAGGGCCGCGACAGGGTCGGCTGCGTCAAGCATGCGGCAAGCGGCCAGAGTGTGAGTCGGCGGGGCCATTCTTGGTGCCGGCCGGGCACACTGCGGCAGCGCCCATGCGGCACTCCGCGGCACTCCACGGCGACGGCGGAGGTCAGGGCGCCCGCACGATGCGCCGTGCCGCGCGCGTCGCCCGCACGAAGTGGCGCAGGTGGTGCAGCGGCCGGACGTGGCTCGGGGCCCCCGCGTAGATCGTCGAGATGGGCACCCAAGCCAGCGGCCAGCCCCGCCGGATGCAGATCGCGATCATCTCGACCTCGAACTCGAACCCCGTCTCGCGACTGTCCACCATCGAGGCCATGAGGCGTCGCCCGAGGAGCCGGTATCCGGACTGGTTGTCCGGGATGGGCTGCCCGACTGCCCACGAGAACACCGCGCCGCCCAGGGTGTTCGACAGGCGCCGGACGGGCGGCATGCGGCTGAAGTCGCGGCGCCCGATGACGAGCTCGGGTCTCGGGCCGGCGGCGGTGACGGCGCCCGGGGCGGCGGCTCCCGGGACGGCGGCGGCGCTCGGGGAGGCGGCAGCAGCGACCGGGGCGCCCACGGGGTCGGCCAGGCCGGGGACCCCGAAGGCGGCGAGGAACGAGGGAATCTCGTCAGGGTCGTGCTGGCCGTCCGCGTCGAGGGTCAGGACCGCCTCGTAGCCCCCCGCGAGGGCGTGGCGGAAGCCCATCCGCAGCGCCGCGCCCTTGCCCCGGTTCGGCCGCAGTGGCAGGACGATCGCGCCGGCCGCCTCTGCCCGCGCGGCGGTGTCATCGGTGGACCCGTCGTCCACGACGAGCACCGGCAGGTGGCGTCGGGCCCTCGTCACGACGTCGGCGATCCGCGGCCCCTCCTGGTAGCCGGGGATGACGGCGAGAACCCGCGCCGAGCCGCCGGGCGTGATCACTGCGGGGCGATCGTGAGGCTCTTGACGATCGGCGAACCGGCCGTGAGCAGGTTCGGGAAGCCAACCCCGTCGAATGAGTCGAGGTTGACGATCAGCGTCCCGCTGGGCACGTCGAGGACGTACAGGCGCAGCGTCTCACTGCCGGCGACGACCCAGTGCAGCCGGTGCGACTGGTCGATGAGGAGCGGGACCGTGGGGAGCCCGTTCGCGAACGAGCAGGACTGCGTCCAATTCGGGGCGATGGTGATGTCGATCGAGGTGGCGGGGAGCCCGCCGATGCTCGCCATCACCGGGTGCGTCACCGAGAGACCCTTGAGCGAGCGGATCCACGTCACCAGGGACAGCGCGCCCGCGCCCACGCCCGGCTCGGGCGAGTACGGGCAGTCGACGGCCTGCGACAGCGCCTGCCAGTTGTGGAAGAGGTGGATCCCATTGTTCGAGTCGAGCGAGGGCACCAGCTGGAAGTACGAGGCGTCGTCAACGGGATTCGTCCAGCCGTCGGGGACGGTGAAGGTGACGGCAGGCTGGAACACGGTGCTCGTGTGCTGGCCGGCCGAGAGGGCCGGTGGCGCCGTCGGACCGGCGGTCGCCTTGTTGCCGGCACGGCCACCGCACCCGGCGAGGGGCGAGACGAGGAGCAGGGCGACGGCGGCGGTCGCGAGGCCGCGGTTCAAGCTGTGGGACCTCCGGGAGCGTGGGCGGGCGGGATGCCGGTCCCCATTGTCGCTCCCGTGACCTCGCCCACGGGCTCGTCGCGGAATGGCCTGGCGCCCCTCCCCGGCGGCACGGCCTCCAGGCGGCTCGACGCTCACGCCGGCCCACGCAGCGCGAGCGCCAGGACCGCGATCTGGTCCGGCGTGACGCGACAGCACCCACCGATGAGCTCGGCGCCCAGCTCGCGCCAGCGTCGCGCGGCTTCGGCGTCCACGCGATCACGGCCGTGGCCCACCCACCGCCGCGCGGCGGCATCCCAGCCCTCGCCGCTGTTGGGGTAGACGACGATGGGCAGCGAGGTCGCCGCGCGGATCCTGGCCACCAGCTCATCGAGGTGCTCAGGCGCGGTGCAGTTCACCCCGACCGCCACGACGCCCGGCGCGCCGTCCACGACGGCGACCCCGTCCTCGATGGGCGCGCCGCTATTGAGGTGCGCGCCGTCCCGGCACGAGAAGCTGACCCAGGCCGCGGCGCCCGGCACCTCGGGCAGGAGCGCCACCACGGCGGCCGCCTCCTCGACCTCGGGAATGGTCTCGACCGCAAAGACGTCGGCGTCGGTGGCGGCGAGCACGCGGAGCCTCGCGCGGTGGAAGTCCGCCAGCTGGGCGATGGTGCGGCCGTAGTTGCCGCGGTATTCCGACCCGTCGGCGAGCATCGCGCCGTAGGCGCCGACCGACGCCGCGATGAACCTCCGGACGGGCGCCCGACCTGCCGCCTGTTCCTCCACGGCCACCCGGGCGCGCGCCTCGGCGGCCAGCTCGACGCTCTTGCGCAGGAGCGATTCCGCGCTGGCGCGGTCGATGCCGCGCCTCGCGAAGCCCTCGAATGTTGCCTGGTAGCTGGCGGTCGTGGCGACACGGGCGCCGGCGCGATAGAAGGCCAGGTGCGCCCGGACGATCTCGTCAGGGTCGTCGGCGAGCAGGCGCGCGGACCACAGCCGATCGGAGAGGTCCGCCCCCTGCGCCTCGATCTGGGTCGAGAGGCCCCCGTCGAGCAGGATGGGCTCGCCGGCATCGATGGCCTCGCGGAAGGCTGTCGCGTCCATGGGAGGATGGTGCCACCTCGCACGCCGTCCAGTACGGGCCGCCCGGTCGTCCATGCGGGTGCTCATCCATTTGCGCAATCGCGCAACTAGGTGTAGCGTCAGGCCATGGCCGCTGACTCAGAGCTGCTCGACCGCTACCGCCTCCACGCGGAGATCTGCAAGGTCCTGACCGACCCGAAGCGCCTGCTCCTCCTCGCCGCCCTGCGCGACGGTGACCGGACAGTGGGCGAGCTGGCGGCCTCGATCGCGTCCTCGCTCCCCAATGCCAGCCAGCACCTGGCCGTCCTGCGATCCGCTGGCCTTGTCGATGGCCGACGCGAGGGCGCCACCGTCCGCTATCGGCTCGCGGAGCCCGCCATCCTCGACGCCTGCGACATCGTCGGGGCGATCGTCGAGCGCCGGCTCGCCCGTCGAATCCCCGCCGGTCCGCCAAGCTCCGCCGCCCCCGGCGTCGCGGCACCGACAGCCACCATCGCCACCGAACCCGCCGTCCCCGCGGGCTGAGCCCACCCACTGCACGCTGCCGGCAGCCCCGGCGATCGGAGAATCACCATGGCCATCAAGACCGCGTCCGTCACCCTCGATGGCGAGGGCCAGCGCTTCACCGCCAGCGTCGGCAGCGGCCACGCGCTCATCCTCGACGACGGCAACGGGGACACGGGCCCCCGCCCCGCCGAGCTCATCCCGCTCGCCCTGGCCGGCTGCACGGCGATGGACGTGATCTCGATCCTGCGCAAGAAGCGCCAGGACGTGCGCGGCTACCGCGTCGAGACGGCCGGGGTGCAGATGGAAGCCCACCCGAATGCGTTCACCCAGATCGACGTCACCCACATCGTCACCGGCGTGGGCGTGGACCCGGCGGCCGTCGCCCGCGCGATCGAGCTCTCGGCGACGAAGTACTGCTCCGTGGGGGCGACGCTCTCGAGCGGCATCGTCGAGATCCGCCACGGGTACCGGCTGATCGACGCCGAAACCGGTGCCGAGACGTCCGCCGACGTCCTGGTCGAAGGGCCCGGCAACGCGATCGCGACCGCTGCC
>JAKAMV010000686.1:0-4960 GCA_021812735.1 Chloroflexota bacterium
CCGGCGTTGCCCGCCGAGATCGTGATGGCGCCCCGCAGGCGCTCCTCCTCGGTCAGCGTCGAGATCCGCGCCAGCGCCGCCCGCGGCTTGAACGACCCGGTCTTCTGGAGGTGCTCGGCCTTGAGGTACAGCTGGCCGTCGGCAAGGCGGACGCCGCGCGCCGCGCCCGCGACCCTCGCGGCGGTCGCCGACGAGAGCACCTGGGTGCGGTGGATCCGACCCTCGAGCAGCCGTCGCGTGGCCCGGATGGCGGCGAGGGTGACCGGCGTGTCGCTCACGGTCCGAGTATGCGGCGCCGGGGCCTCCCCCGTCGCCCCGCCTGCGGCAGGAAGCTACTTGCGTTCTTGCGCAATTGGTGAGACACTTCCTCCATGCTCGACACGCTGATCACCGAGGAGGAGCGCGCCCGCTCGGCGGCCGTCGCCCGTGCCCTCGGCGACCCGAAGCGCCTGTGCGTCCTCGAGTCGCTCGCCGCTGGCGAGGTCTCGGTGGGCGATCTGGCCATCCGAGTCTCATGCCAGGTGCCGAACATGAGCCAGCACCTCGCGGTGTTGCGCTCCGCAGGCCTCGTCACGGCTCGCCGCGACGGGAATACCGTCTACTACCGCCTCTCAGACCCGCGGGTCCTCGAGGCGTGTCAGCTCCTCATGTCCATCGCCCGCTGACGGGCCTCGTCCCGCCCCAGCGGGAAGAAAGGAGCCGCCGCATGGCGGAGATCAAGCACGCGACCGACGCCACGTTTGAGCAGCTGGTCATCAACAACGACAAGCCGGTCCTGGTGGACTTCTGGGCCGCGTGGTGCGGGCCGTGCAAGATGGTCGCGCCCGAGATCGAGAAGCTGGCCACCAAGTACGACGGCGTCGTCGACGTCGTCAAGGTGGACGTCGACGCCAACCCTGGCATCTCGCAGGCCTTCGGCATCATGAGCATCCCGCTCATCGCGCTGTTCACCCCCGGCCAGCAGGCCAAGGGCGCCCCGGGCTACCGCTCGGCCGAGCAGCTGGAGCAGCTGTTCGGGCTGACGAGCCTGGCAGCCCCCGCGAACTGACGCCAGACCCCGCACCTCAACGGCCCCGGTCGCCCGACCGGGGCCGCGTTGATTCCCGGCCGCTCCGTCACGGGAGCGCGGCCCACTGGCCGTAGATCGTCCCCTGGTAGAGCCAGAACGTGGCGAGGCCGCCTGGCGCGGCCTCCTTGACCGGGTTGCCGGTCAGGTAGTCGAAGTTCGTCTGGTCAAGGCCGCTCCCGAAGACCGGCGCCACCCCGATCTTCACCGGGGCCGACCCGTCGCTGCGCTGGTACAGCAGGTCCATCTCGGCCTGGGTCTGCTGGAGGTAGATGCCGTTGGCGTCGCCGCCGACCAGGTCCGCACCCTGGAGCGGTATCGGCGGCGACGTCGACCCGTCCGCGTGCTCCAGGATGGCGTCTCCGTTCTGGTCAGTGGTCCAGACGCCGTCGCCCGTCGGGAAGATGCTGCCGCTCGGCTGCCCCATCGACACGAAGGCGGAGCCCGCCTCCGTGAGGCTGGACAGCGTGCCCTGCGAGCAGTAGCAGAACAGGGCGCCCTGCGAGTCCTGGCAGCAGCCGCCGATGAACGCGAGCGGGACGCTCCGGCCGGGCTTGTTGGTGGTGGGGTCGATCCTCGTCAGCTTGGCGCCGGCCTGGGTGTTGAGGTCGTAGGCGGACGTGTCGATGAACCACACCGACGTCCCCATCGACACGATCTTCGGGCCCGGGTAGCTGAACGCGCACGGGATCGCGAAGGTGGCCTGGACCCCCAGCGTGTCGGGGTCGAAACGCGTGACCGTGCAGTTCCCGCCGCTCGCGTCGGCGACCAGCCCGGCCGCCCACAGCGACCCGGCCGCCACGTGCAGATCGGTGGCGTGCGGCTCCTCGAGCTCGTTGAGCACACGGCCCGTCTTGGCGTCCACCGCGACCAGCTGCGGCTTGCCCGCCGCGGTGTCGATGGACAGGTCCACGACGCTGCCGTCCGGCGAGAGGGCCGACCCCTGGATGTCGGTGGCCTGGGTCACGGTGACGGCGCCGGCCATGCCGGAGGCTCCGGGCGTGGGGCTCGGCGCCGGCGCGATCCCGCTGTCGTACAGGTCCTGGTTGGCGAACATGTCCTGCTCTGCCACGTAGCTGGTGGCGTAGCCGTCGTCCCCGGTGGCGGTCACGTCGAAGGTGCACTCGTCGTGGAGCTCCTGGTCGGTGATGCTCGCGCAGGCCGAATCGGCGGCGGCCACCATGTCCGGCGGGAAGCTCGCCGGCGCCGGCGACGGCGCGTCGGCCGGGTAGTTGCGATCGGTGAACGTGGCGGTGGAGGTGCCGGGGGCATAGTCGAACAGGCTGGTCGCGTCGGTCACCCGCCAGGCGTCGGCGAACGGCCCGTACATCGTCTGCAGGCGCGCGGCCGCGTCCGGCGCCGCCGGCAGGAGCGTGCCGTCGGGCAGGGCCGGCAGCCCGATCCCGCCCGGCACGATCGGGCCCAGCAGGCCGGTGCCGTCGCTCCGGAGCGTGTCGGACGGCTGGACGAGGGCGTTGATGCCCCACGGGCCCACCGAGAGCGCCCACAGGACCGACCCGTCGGGGAAGTCAACCGCGAACCCCTTGGGCACGGCGCGCACGTCGGCCCCGTTCCCCAGGTCGATCGGCGTCGTCGGGTCGACGACTTGGCCGTCGACCTTGATCGTCAGGGTGCCGGTGATCTCGGCGGCATACACGCCCACGCGGTGCCCGTTGACCTTGGCGGCGACGGCCGTGTTCGTGGCCACCGCCCCGAATCGGCTGTCGGGCACGGGCACCTCCCGGCCCTGAATCTCAATGCTGTCGTCGGGCGAGCGCAGCAGCGTGAACTCGCCGGCAGCCTGGAAGTCGTAGCGGTACCGGTTCACGGTGCGGATGTGCGGGTCGCCGTTCGAGTAGCCGCAGTCGGTCTTGCAGGGCAGGCCCGGCGCCGGCGTCGCCTGGCTGGGCAGGGGCTTGCAGAACTCCTGCAGCGCGTGGCCGCGCACGGTGGCCGATGCGCCGGCGAGGCCGCCGGTGAGCGCAAGGTCGAACGCCGGCGTCACGGTCTCGAGATCCGGGCCCGCGTAGACCTCGCCGCTCGGGCAGTCGCAGCCGCCCGCCCGGGTGCACAGCCAGCGCTGCGCCGTGTCCGTCTCGTTGCCGTCGGGCGTCGTGAACAGCCGCACGTGGCCGGTGCCGTCGATCTCCACGACGTCGGCCGAGGACGTGGCCGCCCAGTCCTGGTTGAGCACCTGGCCCGCGGACAGGCTGTTGACCGAGCCGTCGCCCACCGAGAGCTTCTGCGGCGGCGCGCTCTTGTTGACCGGCCAGGGCGAGGTCGCGTTCCACGCATCGCCGAGGGACGCGTCGCGGAAGAGGCCCGACGCCCACGTGTCCTGGAAGGCGTCCTGGGTGGCGAGCGCCGCCTTGTAGGCGTCGCTGTCGGCCTGGCCGGGGCTGGCCGTGGTGGCTGCGGCCAGCATGGCGTCGAAGATCGACCACGGGTCGATCTGCTCCTCCTCCAGGTGCTGGTAGAAGCCGATCGCGTCGTAGCCGCGTGCCCAGAGCGGCGTGTTGGGGGTGTTGAGGTACGTGCCCCACCAGCCGCTCCCCTGCGAGCTGGGCCCGCCCACGGTCTCGCCGACCCACTCGGCCTGCCCCTCCTTGATCCAGGCCGGCAGGTCGACAAGCCCGCCGTGCTGGTTCTCCCAGTCGAACTGGAAGCAGTGGAACAGCTCGTGGGCCATCGTCGCCTGAACCACGGCCTCCTCGCCCACGGTCTGCAGCAGCGGGTTGACGTGGATCTGGCAGTCGGTTCCGATCTTGCTGACCGCGAACGTGATCGCGAAGTCGCTCGCCTCCCCCTCCTGGACCTGGTTGACCTGGACCGACCAGGGGATCTGCAGGGAGCGGTGCAGTCGGGCCACGATCGTGGGCATCGCGGCCTGCGCGTAGCCCTCGTAGAACTGCGCCGGGGTCGAGTCGGCGAGCACGATGCCCGGCGTGATGTCGCTCGCACCGGGGGCGTGGACGATCGCGTTCGGGTCGGGCGCGAGGGCCGCGTCGACGGCCTTCTGCTGGTCCGGCGCGAGCTGGTCGTAGTAGGGCATCAGCCAGTCGATCGCGAACGAGCCGTCCATGCGCTCGTAGAGCGGCGTCGCGGCACCCGACGGCGGCGTCACGCCCGGCAGCGGCGCGATGGCCAGCGCGAACGCCTCCAGCGCGGTGTCCTTGCTCACCGACCCGTCGGGCATCACCTGCGCCCACAGCTGCTCGTAGGGCGACAGGTCTGAGGCCGGACCCGACGGCGGCGCCGGCGTGAGGCGCTCGAACAGCAGGAGGAGCGCCAGCGCGATGGCGACGGCGATGAGCAGCAGCACCAGGAGCAACGAGCGGCGATCCCGGCGAGACGCGTGCATCCCCAACCTGCCACCGGTCGCGGGCCGCCGCCTCGGGACGCCCGCCGGCGTGCGTGGCCGCATGCGTACATTGGGTCGCCGCCCGCGGGCCGTCAAGCATCAAGTCGGCCTAGCTCGCCGCCGCCGGCGAGCCGTGGCCACCGCCCTCCGTGCCGGGCCCGCTACCCCGCCGCGCGCCGGTGGCCGAGCCGGAGCCACGCCTCGGCGCGGTCGAGCGCGAACCGGTCGACGTGCTCGGGGCCGAACGCGATCCAGCCCTCGCCCCGAGGCGATCGGCGCGTGTCCGGCGTGCGCAGCGCCGCGGCTGCCACCAGGGGGTCGAGCGCCACCTCGAGGAAGTCCGCCCCGACGACCGCGAACACGCGTCCGCGGACCGCGAGCAGGACCATGTCGCCGTCGCGCCGGCGCGTCACGCCGGCGAGCTCCTCGAGCACGACCCCGAGGCGCTCGTCCAGGGTCTCGTCGACGGCCTCGTCGGCCGCGGCGGCGCCGGCGGCCGCCTCCGCCTCGTCGAGCGGGGGGTCGTCCTCGGT
>JAKAMV010000686.1:4970-5569 GCA_021812735.1 Chloroflexota bacterium
CGTGGTCCTCGTAGTGCTCGGTGGTCTCGCCGAAGAAGTACTCCTGGTGCGCAGCGTGCTTGATCCAGCGGGCCTCCGGGACCACGGTGAGATAGCCGCGCAGCTCGCCGGCGGTGGAGCGGAAGGCGGCCCGCACCTCGTCGAGCGGCATCGTCCGGAAGCGCGCGAGCCCGTGCTCGTTCATCTCGTCGCCCCCGGCCGCCCACTCGGCCTCGATCCGCTCGATGCTGGGGCTGGACTCGCCCACCGCCAGTTCCCTGGCGGCGGCCAGCGCCGCCTCCTGCCAGAGGACGATGTGGCCCATCAGGTCGCGCCCCGACCAGCCCCCGGCGGCCCCCACGGGTTGGTCGAGCTGCTCGTCGGACAGGTCCAGGAGGGCCTCGTAGGCGCGGAACGCGTCGCGCTCGTCCTCGAGGAAGGAGAGGGCGTCAAGGTACATGCGTGGATCGTAGCGCCGCGGCGGCACGGGAGCGCGGCGCCGAGCGGCGTTCCCGGCCGACCGGCGGGGCGTGGTGGCCACCGGCGGCCCGGGCGCGACAGCTGCCGGGCCGCCGGGAGGCCGTCGATCAGGCTGGCGGCTGCGACGTGTCCGTCCCCGG
>JAKAMV010000687.1 GCA_021812735.1 Chloroflexota bacterium
CGGGCAGCGACGCTCCAGCTCCAGCCGGGGATCCGCTCGAGGAGGGCCGTCGCGTCGCCGGACAGGCGACCTTGCGCGTGCCGGGTCCGCATCTGGTCGGCCCACCACGCGAGGCCCCAGCTCGCCTCCCGTCCACGGTAGGGAATGTCGACGTGGCCGTGCTGGCGGGCGAACACGAGGAGCGCGACGAAGCGCGGGGTCGGCTGGCCGTCCAGGGCCCAGGCCCAGTAGGGGAGCGCCTCGAGGAAGGCGGCCAACGCGGGCGGCGTGGGGCGCCGTCCGGTGCGGCGCTCGTGGCGGCGCTGCTGCACCCACAACCCGAGCGGCACGTCGCCTTCGCGCCAGGCGCACGGCACGAGGGCGTGCCCCTCGCGCGCCACGAACGCGCGGAGGGCGTCAAGCATCGGCACATGCTGCTCTCGAGGCCCTGCCAGGACCAGCCGGGCACGGCCTCGAGCTCGCCGGCGAGGCGCGGCGGATGCGCGGGGTCGGACGCGTAGGCGCGACGCACGTCCGCGACCCGCTGGCCGAGCCGGAAGCCCTGGGCATCGACGTAGCCCTGGGCCATCCAGGTGTACCCGTGCTGCGCGGCGTAGCGCGTTCAGTGCGTCGAGCAGCAGCCGGTCTCTGGCTCTACGGGTGCCCACCGACACCCTGCCATCCCGGGTCCGGAAAGGGCGGCCCGGCGCGAACCTGTGACCGACGCGGCGGACGGCGCGGGTTGGACCCGACTCACAAGGTGGCCGTCTCGGGCAGTCGGCTACTAGCTCCAATCCTCCTCGCGCGTCCGCGCATCGACGTCGTGCCGCTGCGCATCCTGCTCGAACTCCGCGGCCAGCATCGTGAGCAGGCTGGCTGTTCGCGGCCACTGAGCCGCCAATGCCTCCGCGGCGGTGGCGTAGCCAGCGGCGATTTCGCGCTCCTGGGCACCACCCTCCTGCGGTCCTCGCGTCGCCACGCCTCGGCTATTCACGACCTCGATCGCGATCCCGTTCTCAAGCTCCTCGCTGTGTAGCTCCTCGATGAGGCTGCGCACCGCCTCATGCGGCCACATCCCGTCGGTCCCAGCCGGGACGTGCCGCAGGATGGCGCCGATCTTGGAATCCGCCGGGCCCGAGCGTTTGACCCGCGCTGCGAGCTCGCGTGCGCGCTGAACCCATGCGACGAGGGCATCGACATCGACGACGCCATCTGGCCTGACGCCAGGCGGCCTTCTCCACTCAGCCAGAAGGCGCCAGGCCCGTTCGGCTCGTGCGAGGTCGTCTGCCGTTCCTTCCATCACCTGCTCGTCCTCGGCTCGGTAGATCGCGGAGAGGACCTCCACGAAGGATTCGGGGTGTGAGGCGAGCATCGTGTGAAGCGCGCGCGGCTCGCGGTCACCGTACTTGAGGACGGGTAGGTAGAGCCACTCGAGCGCGGCGATCTCGTCCTCGGGGACCCCCTGAGCGACGAGCGCGCCCAGGATCTGTCCCACGTCGTAACCGAGCGAGACGCTGTTGAGGTACGGCGGCGGAGGGGTTGCTGCGGCGAGTCGCAGCGCTCGACCGGCTTGGTCCGCATCGAGCGGCTGCTTCTTGTGGACCTCCATGGCGAGGACATCGATGGCGGCGTAAGGGCGGTTCCGACCGAGAAGCTGGCCAACGGCCTCAGCGGCCTCCTCGCTCGTCTCCGGGAAACCATAGAAGTCCCGCCAGTAGGCCGCCCCCGCTTCTGGCCCGATGCGTGCGGCGAGGGTCCAGAGGGTCCGGCGCGGATGCGCCGCGGCCGCAAGGAACGAGCCAGCAATGTCAGGCGGAATCGGGCACGTCTCCGTCAGCACCGTGGCCGCCCATTCGTCGCCGTTACGGTTGATGCGTGCTACGAAGAAGAGGCGCGCGGCCTGCTGCTTCCGTTCGTCGTCCGCCCGCGCCCAAGCAAGGACATCGCAGTCATCGACAGCATCGACGTGTGCAATGCCGAGCCCGACCGCGCGCGGACTCCCCGCCGTGACGAGCAACGTCTCGACGCCCGCGAGCCCCCGCGCATCGATGATCTCAACCAGCGCCTGCACGCGGAGCTCCCGAAGCTTCTCGTCGTAGTGGTGGTAATCCTCGCCGCTCACGGCCTCGAGTTCGGGGCGGTCGTCAAAGAGCCACTTCGACCGCTCGACAGGATCCGCAGGCTCGAGCGTAGGCAGGAGTCGCTCGAGTTGGTCGACGGCCTCGGCAGGCATCGCCCAGGGAGCTGCGTGATGCGCTCGGTGCCGCGCCACTTCCTCCCGGAGGGCGTCGGCGATGGCGCTCCGGTCGACGGCTGCGGTCGCCGGATCGAACCGTTCGAGTTCCTCCCGCAGTTCTGCCTGGGCCTTGGGGCCGAGGTCCGCGTAGTGCTCGATGAGCTTCGGGAGGCGACCGGGCTGGGCGATGGCCTGCTGAACAAGGCGTGAGGCGATGCCCTCGACAAGCCGCAGCGACTCGGAGCGAGGGCGGGCCGACGGCCCATCACCGCGCCATGGCCGATATCGCGGATGATCCGTGTCGGACGTCGTAGTGACGACGTTGGGTATCAGCTTGAGGAGAACCTCCCAGCCGACGTCTGGATCGCGATCCTGGAGACGGCTGAGCAGATCAAGCTGTTGATCGACCGACGCTGCCGTCTGCGGATACCACCACAAGAGGACCCGAACGAGGTAGTCGGTGGGCTCCGGGCGCCGCTGATCGGCCGGCACGAGACGCGCGAGGGTCGCGAGCGCCGTTGCGGCGCCAGCGAACAGGGTTGGATCCCAGGCAAGCATTGCCAACGCCGAGGCGACGGGGACGTAGTCAACCTGGTATCCGAATAGCGGGGCTTGCCGCTTCGGATCAGGGACGAGCCGGTTCATTGCCGTGCCCCGAAGGCCGCGCTCCACGGCGCGGGAGGAACGTCTCGGGAGAAGCCTCCGCGAAAGACAGGACGGAGTCGCTGATCGCCGCCCAAGTGAATCCGGTCGCGTCCGCGTTCGCCCGATCGGTCACGTCGCGGACAATCTTCGCGGCGGTGGCCTCGGCGGAACGACCGTCGGTGAGCTGCGTCTCCCCCGCCCGGCTGCCCAGGAGCGCGACGCCGTCGGCAAGGCCGCGCCGCAGTCGGTCGGAATGGGCGCGGGGCCCTGCCATCGCGATGGCGATCATGGGAGCGTCCGGCCCGAGTTCCAGCCTCGGGTCCCGCTCCGATGCGACGTCCGCGACCACCCGCTCAAACACGGGCCAGACTGCGGGCGACGCGATCGTCCAGAGCTGCGTCCACAGGTCGATCTTGGAGGCAACGCTCCAGATCGCACCGATTCGCCGGACTGGAGGATCGGCGCCTGCGGCGAGGACCTGGAGTTCCGCCTCGATCTCCTCGTAGGACCGCCCGCCGCACAACTCTGACATCGCGGCCCGGTCCCCCAGCGACTCGCGATCCCAGCTCCCTGCGAGCATCGCTGCGAGGAGCACTCGCGCGTTCCCGGGTGTGGCCCACGCTGCTCGGCGCATTCGCTGGTTCACGGCGTGTAGTCGCCGGAACGCGAGGAGGCTGTGCCAGGCCTCGCTCGCCAACATCTTCGCCTCGCCTTCTCGTACCCCCGCGGCGACGAGCGCGGCGGCGGCCTGTTCGCGGTCGAGACGTGGGAGCTCCACGACTTCGCCACCGAAGGGCTCATCGGGGCCGAGCGCGTGGATGACCGTGTGGCCGCCGGCGATCGCCCCGTTGACGTCCGCCTCGTCGAAGTCGGGGACGAGGATGAACCGCTGAGCGCGCAAGAGGAGCAACCGGCGCCACGTGCCGCGGTCGGAAACGACGACGACGTTGGCGAGGGGGTCGTTGCCGTCGCCCTGGTCTGCGGCTGCGGCGATGAAAGCCCGCGCCTCGTCCGGGGAATCCGCGCGCACGGCGAAGGAGCCGGCGGCTCCCGTCAACCACTGCCGAACGTCGCCGGCCTGCTTCTCGCGGCCGGCGAGTAAGAGGGCAGGGGGAATCGCCGGCGTGCTGACTACGCTCCACTCCCTCCAGAACGCCTCGATTGTGCCGACGCCGTCGAGCTGGCGACCCATGATCTCGGCAAGCCACACGTGCACGACCGCCGCCGACTCTAGCCACGTTTCGAGATCCGCTGCGTCGAGCGCGTGGACGCCAAGCCATGGGCCACCCGTACGCCGCGTCACCCACCTCTTCTTGCCGGGCCACGCCCGTGGCGTCACGAAGACGAACGTGGAGTCGGCATGCGTGAGCGTCAGCGGGTTCCTGGTCCGCTTCGTGTAGTCGTCCGACGCCTTCCTCGTGATCCTTGGGCGCGCCTCACACCCGAGTTCCCAGCCGGTGATGCCTGCGGGCACCCAAGGAGAAGCCGCGGGGACCGCCGCGATCCCGTCCCACCCGTCGAACCGCACGGCCTCGTCCGCGGGGAACTCGAGCTGAGTGAACGTGCATGTTGCCGCGATGAGTCGGCGAATCAAGCGTGGCAGTTGCCCTGCGGCCGCGTATTCATCCGCCCCCGGTCGAGATCTGCGGCACGGGGTAGCAGCGGCGAGAACAAGCCCGAGCGGTCCTCGATACCAACGACGGCGACGGCGCAGGATCCCAACGCGACGACCCTAAGGAACGCCGCGAGGCGGTGATCCCGTGCGCATTCTCGCACCCTGCCAGCCGCGATGGTGCTCGTCGCGGGTCGACCACGATCGGGGTCTCCGGCTGCCAGATCCGACAACGGCCAACCAGAGTGCTTCACCGTCACTCAGCGTACTGTCCCGAAATGCCGGCGGATGGGTCGGGCACGACGTCAGCTGGGCACGCCACCCGACGTCTGGCCGGCCTACCTATTCGATACGCCTCAGGGTGTCCCGCGCCTCAGCGGCGTGCAATGGCGCGGTGGGTGGGATCGGCGCTCGACCCGGCCGGGGCGACGAGGTTCCGTCCTGCGGTGGCGGTCGGCTTCACCGCACCAGCTGGACCGCCAGCGGTGCTCCTGCGAAGCCGGGGGACGTGGTCGTTGGCCCCAGCCAGAAGGGCTGGCGCCACACCCCCGCGATGTCCTTGCCGCCGTCGCAGGCGGTGATCTGGAACCCCGTGAACCCCACGATGTGATACCAGGCGTTGGCGCCCTGGCCGCCCGCGGTGTCCCACACCGCGACGGTCACCACCCGCCCGCTCTGGATGAGCGCGGAGCAGTCCGCGCTGGCCTTGTTGCCGGGCAGGCTGCCGATCTCGTCAGCGCTGCCGGGGAGCCGGACCGCGGTGCAGCAGCCGTAGCTCTGGGTCGCGTCGATCTCGGTCTGCAGGAAGGTCGCGCTGGTCTGGCACCCCCCCGCGTTGGCGGGCGCGCTCTGCCCCAGGCCGTAACCGGCACAGCCGAACTTCAGCCAGCCGAACCCACCCGGCACGTTGAGCGATCCGGGGGTCAGCTGCTGCGGATCGCAGGGGCTGGCGGGGTTCGTGCTGAGCGGCCCCGCACAGGGCTGGCGCCCCACGAAGAAGGCCTCCGCGACGCCCGCCGGGAAGACCGCGCCGGATGGTCCCCCGGCCGCGTAGCCGCCCAGGGCGGTCGCTGACGCG
>JAKAMV010000688.1 GCA_021812735.1 Chloroflexota bacterium
GACGATCGAGCGGCACGAGGCTGGATTGGCGATCACCTTCGGGGTACGCGCTCAACCCGGGACTCTACCGCCCGCGTCGATGGCCCGCGTCGCCCTGGCCGACGACGTCGGCACGGTGTATCGAGCGTCGGCCCAGGGGCAGGGCGGCTCGGCAGGTCAGATGCGCTACCAGGTCACCGCGATCGCGGCGGTGCCGCCTGCGGTCACGCGGCTCGACGTCCGGATCGAGCGCTTCCTCGACCCGTTCCCGGGCGGCCGCCACGCCGCCGTTGGGCCGTGGGGATTCTCGGTGCGCCTCCCTCCGACCGAACCCTCCGCTGCGTCCTGAGGGCAGCCGACTCCATTCCTCCGCAGGCGAGCGGAAGACCCGGAGCCTTGCCTTGTCGTCAGTTCGGACGCGGGAGCGAGCCCCCTTGCATCCGTGCCAGGCCGGCGCGCGCGCGTAAGGCGGTTGAAGTTGTCCGGGCGCGCGGGCGCCGGGTCACCTTGTCGCCGCTTGCACCGCGGCTCGGTAGGTCATGAAGCCGACCTCCTCAGGTTCGCTGCCGACTGCGTTCGCATCGACGATCTCCCATGGACTGTCGGGCATCCCCCCGAGTGCGGCCAGGATCTCCAGAACTCGCGCCTCGGATGCGTTCAGGACGGAGGCGGCCACGAAGGCGCGGACCTCTATGAGATCCCCCTCCGGCCGACATGCGATGCGGACGGGCACGTGTCGGCCGAACAGCACAGGGATGGGTGCTGCTGGCTCGGCCATGGACGCGGCAACCGCCTGCTCGGCGTGAGCCGACAAGAGGTCGACGAACCGTCGCCTTCGCTCGCGGCCGAGCTGGAGATAGTCGTCGGCGGTCGGCTCGATCTCGTGCGCCTCGAGCAGCTTCGCAAACTGCTTGTAGGCGTCGTCCGGGTCCCCGGACGTGTGGTAACCCGCCGCACAGAGCCAGACGACGTCCTCGACGGCGTCATGCCAGGTCGCGCCTCTATGGCGGTGCTGGCTACGCAGCTTGTAAAGAGTGCGCGATCCAGCCGCCGGGCCGATCGTCTCCCCGTCGCCGGCGACATCGAGCCGCTTCGCGGCGAACGCCTTGACGATCGGCTTCGCCAGGGACGCCGAGAACTCGCTTCCTGTGCCGAGCCCGAGGTCATGCCGCAGGCAGCGCTGCGTGATCCTCAGTTCGTGCTTCGCGCAGACATAGGCACCGAGATGGCATTCGGCCGCCACCCCGATCGGATCCCCCCGAGCCACGCTTCAGCCGCCTCGAGCTCGCTTCGCGGCGGCCGCCGCCCATGCCGCGAGCTCCGGGTCGTCGTCTGAGGCTTCTTCGTGGCTCAGGTGCGCCCGTGCCTCGGCGATCCTCGCATTGAGGAGGTCCGGATGCGACTTCAAGTAGGCGCGCCAGGCGTCCGCAAGCAGATCTCCGGCGTCCCGTCCGACCTGCTTGGCCATCGCGGCGAGGCTCGCTTGGACCGACGGGGGTAGCGCGAGCGAGGGCTCCTCGTCGATCGAGGCGGCAGGCTCCCCGGACTGGAAGACCCGCGTTCCCGGCTCGACGTAGACGTCGCCCTCGCGTCGACTGCGCGAGACACGCCAGAGGTAGCCTCTACGCTCGAGAGCGTTCAGCCGGTTGGATGCGGCCGCGGCCTCGAGGTGCGCGAAGGTCGCCAACTGAGCCGCGGTGGCGGCCCCGCCCAGGCCCATGATCGTGTCGAGCGTCGCGGACTCGGTGCTGCTCAGGGTTCCCGTCGGCGTGACCGGACGCAGCCGGTCAGATGTGGATGCCGCGAGAAAGACCGGGGCCTTGTACCTCGCCACCATCGACTCGAGCCACAGCATGACTGGCTGGTCCTCGCTGACGATCCCGACCGCTAGGTTGCCGTACGACCGCGACGCGAGGCCACGCAGGATGGGTGCAAGGAGCTCGGTGATGGCCGCCAGTGTCAGGCTGGTTGCCCCGCCCAGGTTCAGAAGGACCATGGAGGGCTCGGTCCACGATGTGGCGGGGAAGGTCTCGTCCCTGAAGCGAGCGGCGGCCACGCGGTCGGAGAGCGCGGCCAGAGACGGCCGGACGGGTGTCGGCGGAATCGTCGGAAGGCTCATGCGGCGTCCCCCTCGGCCGGGCGGCCTTGACAAACAGGTTTCACGTACTACACTGAAATGTATGAAGTAAGAGGTGCAGCGTCAAGTGGCAGAGCAGATCGAGCTCGAGATCATCGTAAATGGCCAGGCAACCAAGGTCGAGGCGAATGTAAATGCGCCGCTCCACAGTGTCATCGGGAGGGCGCTCGAGCAGACCAGCAACTCCGGTCAGCCGCCCGAGAACTGGGAGATGCGCAATGCCGCAGGCGACCTGCTCGACCTCGGGGCCAAGATCGGGACAATCGGCCTGATCGCGGGATCACGCGTATTCCTGAACCTCAAGGCTGGCGTCGGCGGCTAATGGAAGCGCAGTTCGTCGATCCGGTGGTCTCGCGAGCGAAGTTTGAGCGCGAGCTCGAAGATTATCGCGAACGCGAAGCCGACTACCGAGCCCGTGGCTGGCTCCTCGTGACCGCTGACTTCCCGCTGTTCCGCGTGGTGCTGTGCGCGACGCGGGTGACCCCTCCGGCGGTGATCGTCGGCGTGGAGCTCGACTACACCAACTACGACGAGCGGCCGCCGTCGGTGCGTCTCGTCGATCCGTTCACGGGCCGGCCGTACGCCTGGGGGGCGATGCCAACGACCCTCAAGCGCCGGGTCGTCGGCCCACCCCTGGAACTGCCCGGCATCCCCCGCGGGCCTGACGGCAGCATGCCCAGGGTGATGAGCGAGCAGACCCTGATGCAGCCGAGCCCGCCCGACGGCCTGCCGTTCCTGTGCATCGCCGGCGTCCGCGAGTACCACGACCACCCCGCCCACTCGGGAGACAGCTGGGACCTCCACCGGCCAGCCGGGGCCGGGCGGCTGGTCCGCCTGCTCGAGGTGATCGACACCTACGGGGTCCGTCCGATCTCAGGCTTCAATGTGACGCTGACGCCGCAGGTCACCGGATTCGTCCAGGACGACCTGCCCGAATGAGCCTCGCCTCAGTCGAGCGAATCACCATCGCCCGGCGCCTCGTCGGGGAGACGGAATCGACGCTGCGCGAGGCCGGGCGGATGGGCCTGGAGCGGTTCGTGCTGTGGACCGGCGTCGTTGACGGCGCGACGTTCGACGTGCGCAACATCCACGTGCCCGCGCAGCGGGCGTACCGCCTCGCCTCGGGCCTCTGCGTGACCGTCGACGGCCCCGCCCTGCATGCCCTCAACGTCTGGCTGTACGAACACGGGCAGGTCCTGGGCGTCCAGATCCACACCCACGGGACCGACGCATATCACTCGGACACCGACTCCACGTACGCGATCGTCACCGAGATCGGCGGCGCGTCGCTCGTGGTGCCCGGGTTCTGCGCGGGCCCGCTGCTCGGCGCTGGCCTCGCCGCCTACAGGCTCGAGCCGGAAGGCTGGGTGGCGTCGCGCCCCGGGCTGATCCAGGTCGTTTGACGTGGCCCTTGCGCCCTACTTCGCTCGGGCCGCGCTCGCGGCGGCTCAGGTGGTCGCGGGCTACGACCCTGACGTGTTCGAGGAGCGGCTGAAGGCACAGGCGGTCGGGGTTTCGGTCGGCGGCGATGCCTGCGCGTCGCCTGAGGGCCGCGCGATCGCCGATCTCGCCATCCGCCTCATGGCGCGGCTCTACCCTTCGATCGAGCTCCGGATCGACGACGAGGGCCTCTGTCGGGCGATGGTCGCGCTCGCACTCGAGATCAACCCCGAACTCGAGCTGGTGAGCGCGGCGCCGATCGGCATCGTCGTCGGGGAGGGCAGCCGGCCATTCTACACGTCGGTGTTCGCCGGCAGCGATGGCTGGGTCGCCCGCGTCAGTCCGGACCAACCGCGTTCGGTCGGCGCCACGCGCAACGCCTTCGGGGCCGGCGCCGCGGCCTGCATGGCCTCGGCTCAACTCTTCCGGCTGGTGTTCCTCCCGCCCGAGATGCGGGCGCCCGACTCCGTGTCATTCGACACCTGGTCGCTCGACGCCGGCACTGAGAGCGCCGGGCCCGAGGAGCCGCCCGACATCGGCGAGGCCACCGTCATCGGGCTCGGGGCGATCGGCAACGGGGTCGCATGGAGCCTGGCGAGATCCGGCGTGACCGGAGAGCTCACCCTGGTCGACAACGAGCCGATCGACCTCAGCAACCTCCAGCGCTATGTGCTCGCGGGAGTGGCTGACGTGGGCCGCAGCAAGGTCGAGGTGATCGGCGAACGCCTGGGCTGCAGCCTCATCGTGCGACTGGCGCCCGAACGCTTCGAGGCCTACGCCGAGCGGACCGGACACGCCATCGAACTCGCCGTCATCGGACTCGACAGCGCGGCCGCCCGGCGGGCGGTCGCCGCCAGCCTCCCGCATAAGGTCGTCAACGCCTGGACCCAGCCTGGCGACCTCGGCGTATCGGTGCATGGCGCATTCGGCGGCGATGGGGCGTGCGTGGAGTGCCTTTACCTCGCGGACGGCCGGACCCGCAACGAGGACGAACTCGTCGCGGATGCCCTCGGGATCCCCGACGAGGTGCGGACCGTGCGGCAGCTCCTGGTCGAAGGACGTCCTGTCCCCGAACCGCTGCTCATCCTGATTGCCGATCGCCTCGGCATCGATCCGTCGCGCGCTGAGGCATTCGCCGGCCGGCCCGTCCGCGAGCTATACGTCGAGGGGCTGTGCGGCGGCGCTCTCGTGCCCATCGCAGCGCTGGGCAGGACACGGCCCGACATGCACGTGCCCCTCGCTCACCAGTCCGCGCTTGCGGGGGTGCTCCTGGGTGCGGCAGCCGTGCGGGCTGCCACGGGCGATGTTGACGGCACGCGGATCACGCGCCTCAACGTGCTGTCCTTGGTGGGTGCGAACCTCTCGCAGCGAGCCTCTGCACGTCCGAACGTCTGCATCTGCCGGGACCCGGACTTCGTTGGCCGGTTCAACGCCAAGTGGCCGGAGGGCGCGACGGGGATATGACCGAGCACGTGACCCGCGGCTGTGACCCGCGACGACCTCACTGTCGGCACGGTGCAACGCAGTCGCTCAGGTCGTGACTGGTGACGCGGGGGGCGCGCGCCATCCTCACGGGCGATCACGTGAGGTCGTCGGCGCGGTCCTCGCCGCCGCCTTCGCCCGTCAGTTGCAGCCACGCGCTGCTGGCGACGGGCGTTGCGGACCTCCGTGGCCCGAGGTCGGTGAGCAGGTCCCCCACCGCCGCCCGCCCTTGCCGCACGCCGCCGATCGGCACGATGGCGGCGGCGAGGTGATCCGAGCACAGCGCCGGGAGGGTCGTGATCCACGTCGACGTGACCAGGTCGTCACGGGCCGACCCGAACAGCCATCGCAGCCATCGCACGCGTGTGGCTGACGGGACGACGAGAAGCGTCTGCCACTCGGGATGGCGCCGGCGCAGCACTCGGTAGGCGCCAAGCTTGGCCGCGATGACCGCGCGGCGCTGGGTCGCGTGGTCGACCTCGAGGCAGATGACGCCCGACCGCTC
>JAKAMV010000689.1 GCA_021812735.1 Chloroflexota bacterium
CCGGACGGGCTGCCAGTGGCGCTACCTGCCCGACCGCTACCCGCCCTGGCCGGCTATGTGGCAGCAGTGGCGCCGATGGCGAGACGGGAAGCGCCAGGTCTGGCGGCGGGCGATGGCGCTGCTCGGGGCGGAGGTCCGGCTGAACCACGGGCGGCGGGCGACGCCCTCGATGGTGATCATCGACGGCCAGACGGTGCGGGGCGGCCGCGCCGGCCCGACGTTCCACAACGCCGGCGGGCGCGGCGGCCGGACGGTGGGCGCGAAGCGGACGATCCTCGTCGAGATCCTGTGGCTGCCGGTGGCGGCGCGCGTGGATCCCGCGAAGCCGCACGATGTCCGGGCCGGCCGAGAGCTGCTCGACGAGCGCCTCGGCGACCTCCCCCGCGTCCAGGCGGTCGTCGCCGACCGCGGCTACCGGGGCCTCGCCAAGCTCGCCGCGCGGCGGCAGATCCGCCTCGACATCAAGGCCCCGCCGAAGGGGTCGAGCGGCTTCGTCCCTAATCGGCCCGCTATGGCGGGTCCCGAGCATGCGTTCGCGCAGCTCGGGCGGTGGCGGAGGCTGTCGCGCTGCTACGAGGGCACGCCCGAGAGCGCCCGCGCCTGGCTCGAAGTCGCGGCCTTCGGCTGCCTGCTCGGGCGGCTCTGACCCGCCCTCGGCACAGCCCCGCCGGCACCGGACCCTGGTCCGACCCACACCCGCGTGTCGACCAGACCTCGCGTCCGGCGCTACCCAGCCCGCGCGAGCGAGGCGATCATCACGCGGACTGCGGCCTCGGAGGCGTCGAGGCCGGGCCCCCGAAGGCAGGCCGACACGATCACGCCGTCGAGCACGGACGTGATCTGGCGCTCTCCGCCGATGGAGCGGCACGGGCCAGGCCAGTCGTCTGTCGGCGGACCGGCGGTCACCTCTGGCGGGATGGGCTCGCTCAGATTGCCAGCATCCGAGACCGTGACGAGCACGCCGCCCGCCGGGAGCGTCGACACTGGCGCAGGGCAGCCCTCGAAGATGCCGCCGGAGGCCGGTGGCGGACAGGTCACGGTGAGCTTGGTGTTGGCGAGGTAGAACTGCGGCGCGAGGCCGCCGGCGGCCACAGGGCCGGGGCCGGCGACGGAGGTCCAGGCGACCGGGTGGGTCACGCGCAGGCCCGCCAGCCGCTCGGTCACGGTGGCCGGTGCCGGCGGCGCGGCGCAGGCGGCGACGGCGAGAGGTGCGACCAGGACCGCGAGCCCGCGCATCGCTCCCTCCAACTCGATCAGGCCAGTCGCTCGCTTGACGGCTCGCAGGCCTGTCCGGTTTCGGAGTATCGGCCGAACGGAGGGAGACACAGGCCCGGCCTCATCTTTCGTGCACAGGCCCTTACACGGCGCTGAGCGTCACATGGATCCACTGCGGCACGATGATCCGCGGTGTGGGAACGGCAGGTTCGACTCCTCTCGCCCCGACCAGATCGCCGACACTCTCAAGCCGGGCGTCACTGCGGTCAGGCCTTCTCGTTGCCAGCCCGGATGGGGGGACCTTCTGCCAGGGTGGCGCGACGCGACGCTGCCGCCAAGGGAGGGTGTCCGACACGGTGTCACCCCCGCAGCCGATGGGACGCCCCGGGATGCCGGCCCGAGTTGCTCAACTCGACACGGGTCGTAGAGTTGTGCACATGAGTTCGTTTCGCGACTGGGCCCTGGGGCTGCCGGCGCAGGGACGGTTCACCTTCACCACCGCTGACGCCCGCGCCGCGAGCGGTGGCGCATCCGAGGCCGCCGTCGCGGCCGCGCTCGCCCGCGCCGAGGCCGACCGGATCATCGCTTCGCCCGTGCGCGGGTTCCACGTGGTCCTCCCGCTCGAGGACCGTGGGACGGGCACCGCGTCCTGGCGGCTGTTCGTGGATCCCCTGATGACCCACATCGGCCTGCCGTACTACGTCGGCCTGCTCACCGCCGCGTCCATCCACGGCGCCTCGGGCCAGGCGGCGCAGGTGGTCCAGGTGGTCACCGCCCGTGCTCGCCGTCCCGTCCGGAGCGGCCGGCTCGCGATCGAGTTCGTGGTGCGCGGGACCGCGGCCGCGGCACCGGTCGAACTGCGCCCGACCCCGTCTGGCCGGATGCGCGTCGGCACCCCGGAGGTCGTCGCCCTCGACCTCGTCCGCTATCCCGCAAAGGCCGCCGGCTGGGGCAATGTCGCGACGGTGCTCCGCGATCTCGTGCCGTCGCTCCGCCGCAGCGGCATGCGGGCGGCACTCGCCCTTGAGCCCGCGGCCTCGGAGCTCCAGCGCCTCGGGCACCTGCTCGAGCGGGCCGGGGGGGAGGCGGTCCTGCCGGTGCTCGAGGCCGAGCTCTCGACCCGGCGCGCGGGCTGGGTGCCGCTCCTCCCCGGCGGACCAGCTGACCCGGGCGCGGCGACACGGGATCACCGCTGGCACGTCTTGGTCGGCACCGAGCCCGAGGCCGACTGACCGTGTTACCCCGGGCCGACATCGTCCGCTGGCGCGCGGTGGCGCCCTGGGCGGACGACGACGACGTGGAGCAGGACCTCGTGATCACCCTGGCCCTGTTCGACATCTTCCGCGACGCGGCCCTCAGGGAGTCGCTCGCGTTCCGGGGCGGCACGGCACTCCACAAGCTCCACCTCCCGCCGGCCGCCCGCTACTCGGAGGACATCGACCTCGTCCAGCGGGAACCGGGCCCGATCGGACCCGCGCTGTCGCGGCTGCGCCGGGTGCTCGAGTGGATCGGGCCCGCCCGCTCCGACACGGGGGAGCACCCGAGGATCGCGTTCCGCTTCCAGACCGAGACCGGCGCCACGCGCCGGGTCAAGATCGAGATCAACAGCCACGAGCACTTCGGGCACGTCGTGTCGCGCCTGTACGCCGTCCCGGACCGGCCGGTCGCCAACAGCGCGGCCGTCCCGACGTACGAGCTCGACGAGCTGCTCGCGACCAAGCTGCGCGCCCTCTACCAGCGCCGGAAGGGCCGCGACCTGTTTGACCTCTGGTGGGCGCACGAGCAGGCGGATCCCGATCCGGCGCGGATTGTCGCGCTCCTCGTTGAGTACCAGGCGGCGGCCGGACGACCCATGATCCGAGCTGCCGAGCTGCTGGCGAACCTCACCGCCAAGCGTGTGCCGTCGTTCCTCGAGGAGGCGCGGCCGCTGCTCCGACCGGGGGTCGCCTACGACCCGGCGGCGGCCCTCGACTGGGTCGAGGCCACCTTCATCCCGCTGCTCCGCTGACGCTTGGCGTCAGGGACCCTGCATCGCAGCGGCCAGACTGGGACAAAGAGGTCGGTGCCGGTGGTTTGACTCCTCTCGCCCCGACCAGACCGACCTTCTTTCGTGCTCAGAAGGTCGGTCCCGGAGGCCATGTCGGACGTCTTGGCCCGAGACGACTGACCATCCGCCTCCACGCGGACGACACCAGCGCCGAACGCCGCGTCCCAGCCACGCGCCCTCGCCGCCGCGGTGAGCGTGAAGGTGTAGTCGTTGGCCCCAAGGACATCGATCCGCTCGAACACGGCCTCCGCGATCGCCTTGCGCCCGGCGTCCGACGTCTTGGCCCACAGCTCCGGCAGCGACTCGAGGTACGCCCGCGCCTCGGCGGCCGTCGGGATCCGTGACGGCCGGCCGACCGCCTGCTGGGCCTCGGCGTCGAGTCGGGCGAGCGTCGCCTCGAGCTTGGCGAGATCGCGGTCCTTGGCGAACCGCAGCGCCGCCTGCTCGCGCTCCCGCTTGATGCGCGCCCGGACCAGCACGTCGGCGTCGGGATCCGGCCGCCGGGCGATCGCCACCGTGCTCGCCTTGAGCGTCGACGACACGGCCACGTGCTCGAACGCTCGCCCGATCGCGTCCTCGTACACGTCGACCTTGTAGGACTCGCCCCGCACTCGGGGGTCGATCGTCTCGCCGTCGCGCTGGATCCGTCGCGGTGCAGCAGCCCGGAACGCCTCGCAGGCGTCCTGGTGCCGGTACCGCCCGACGTGGCCGATGAGGTGCCGACCGCAGCCGGCGCACGCGAGGAGGCCGCCGAGGCCGTACTGGCGCCGGCTGACCGAGCCCCGGTGACGGCGGCTGTACCGGGCGCGCATCGCCTGGACCTGGTCCCACGTCCGCTCGTCGATCAGGGCACCCAGGGCCGACGGCTCGCCCGACCACAGGCGGCCGATGTAGAACGGGTTGGTGAGGACCTCGGCGACGTGCTTGAGGGCGAGCCCGGTCACCGCTCCGACCTCGCGGTCGGTGCGGCCGGCTGCCGCGAGCTCGTAGACGCGGTGGACGAGCCCGAGCTCTTCCTCGTCGATGGTGATCGTGCGCCCCTGGCGAACCGTCCCGAGCGGCGCCTTGCTGCCGCCCGGCACGCCGAGCCTCCGGCGCTTGGCGGCGTAGCCCTCGCGGATCCGCTTGCCCAGCCGGCGGCTGTAGGCCTCGGCCTCAACGGCCTCTCTGGCCCAGCGCTCCCACTCGTCCTCGTCGGAGGACAGCACCCGCTCGTCGGCGAACAGGATCACGGCGCCCCGCTCGTGGAGATCGTGGCGGGCGTTCACCGCGGTGCGGAGATCGCGGGCGAACCGCGAGACGTAGCCGACGACGAGGACGTCCCAGTCGCACCCCGCGCCGGCCAGCATCTCCGCCCAGTGGCCGGTGGTCGCGATCGTCCGTCCGGAGTGCGCGACCTGCCAGCAGTAGCCCGTGTCGACGAGGCCCCAGCGCTCGATGGCGCGGGCTTGCTGCTCGGCCTGGGCGTCGGGTCCGAAGTTGTCGACCTGCCCGGCCCGTCGACTCACGGATCCAGCGCGCGGCGCGGCGGCCGCGGAGGTCGTCCAGCGAGCGGGGCAGGGCGCGGGCGGTCATGCGGCTCGGGATCCGCGCTTGCGCTTCATGGGGACGACATTCGCGCTGTCGGGCCCAACAGCCAAGCGTTCCCGTGCATCGTCGAGGCGCACCGCCTCGCGGATCGCGAACGCCAGGGCGGCGGCGACCGGGTCCACGCGGCGAGGGGCGGGGCGCTCGGTCATCGGGTGGCCGCCAGCCTGCGGACCCGGATCGACGCCCCGGGAGCCTCGCCCTCGTCGGGCCAGCGCTTCTCGACGACCAGGCGGACGGCTTGCTTGTCGTCGACGTAGACGACCGAGGTCAGGGCGTCGAGCGCAGCGCGGGCGAGCTTGTCCCCATCGGGCGTGCCAGTGTGCCAGACGGGGGCATCGAGGCGGAGCTGACGGACGGCGCGGCGTCCGTTGGCAGGGAGGTAGTGCGACGCCGGGCGCGCGGCCGGCCGGAACACGAGGTCCACGGCCAGGGGCCCCTCAGCCAGTGGTCGGCCGGCCATGGCAGTCCGCGCCTCGGTGGCGATCGCACCGCGCCACGCAAGCAGGGGAGCGGTCCTCGTCACGTGGACGGCTCGGCCGCCCGCCACGAAGGACCGCCCGGATCCCTGCGGCACCGGCGTGCCGCGGACCTCGATGGCGATCACCTCGTCGGCCGTGGTCACGCGGCCTTCTCCTTCGACCAGCTGTGCAGGGCGAGGCACGCGCGGAACGCGATCCAGT
>JAKAMV010000690.1 GCA_021812735.1 Chloroflexota bacterium
CCGCTCCATCCCCGAGCAGCACCTCGGCCAGAAGATCGACATCTCCATCAACGACGACGGCCGGCGGCAGGCCGACCTGCTGCGGCGCCGCCTCGCGGGGACCGCCTTCGAGCGCGTGATCACGAGCCCGCTGTTCCGCGCCCGCGAGACCGCCGAGATCCTCGCCGGCAGCACCGTCTCCATCGAGGCGGACCCCCGCCTCAAGGAGATGGACTACGGCGCCTGGGAGGGACGCACCTACGCCGAGCTGGACGAGTACGACGGCGCCGCCCGTCGCGCCTGGCTCGACCGGCCGGACGAGCTCCGCTGCCCCGGCGGCGAGTCCGGCGCGGACGTGGCGCGACGCGTCGCCTCGTTCCTCGAGGACCTGCTCGACGAGCACCGCCGCTGGATGGCCCGCGCCTCATTCCGCGCCGCCAGCGCGTCCGGCGGCCCGGCGACCGCGCTCGGGGCAGACCACCGGGTGCTGGCCGTTGCGCACGGCAGCCTCAACCGGATCCTGCTCTGCGTCGCGCTCGACACGGACGTGCGGCACTTCCGCCAGCGGTTCGTCCAGAGCCAGTGCAACCTGACCGTGCTGGCCTTCGCCGACGACGCTGGCCCGCGGCAGGGGACGCTGCGGCTGGCCAACGACACGACGCACCTGCGCGGCTCCAAGGACCTCCCCTGGGGCTGAGCCGACCGGCCGCGGGCACACACGCGGCCGCGGCGGCCAGGGTGCGACCGCGAGCGGCGGCCAGAGCCGACCGGCCGCGGGCACACACGCGGCCGCGGCGGCCAGGGTGCGACCGAGGCCAGGGTGCGACCGCGAGCGGTGCTCGAACGCCGCGTCCGACCCCGCGGGTCCAGTCGCGCCCGCGGGTCAGACCACGGAACGCGACCACACGAGGCGGGTCAGAACACGTACGCCCTCGCGAGCCCGTACAGGATGACGAAGACGCCGGCGGCGATCGCGATCGGCTGGCCTCGGGCCACGCCCAGAGCGGCGATGGCGGCGCCGATCAGCGAGTAGAGCAGCGGGTGGCTCCGTAGCCACGCATTGGGACCCATGGCGGACTCCGTTCTGGCACGGGACGCTTGAGCACGCGAGCGCGGGGGCGGCGAGGTGGCGACGCCGCGTCGAGGCGAGTGCTGCCGGCGGGCGATCGCGCCACGCCGAGTCTACGGCGTGCCCGGCCCGGGCCTATTCCGCGCGGCGGCCCGCCAAGGGTTCGGACCGCGGTCGCCGTCCGGTCGCGTCAGCCTGCCGCGGCACCCGCGTCCTTCTTGGGCCAGCCCGGTCGTCCCAGCCGCATCCACAGCAGCAGGGCGAGCAGCGCCACCACGGCCACGGCGATGAGCATGTCGAACGGCTGGAGGGCCTTGCGGATGTCCTCCCAGTGGGCGCCCAGCTGCGTCCCGGCGAAGACGAGCGCGATGGTCCAGGGAACCGCCCCGGCCGTCGAGTAGGCGATGAACCGGCCCAGGGGCATCCTCGTCACGCCGGCCGGGAACGAGATGAACGTGCGGACCACCGGCAGCAGGCGGCCGAAGAACACGGTGGCCGCGCCATGGTCCGCGAAGAACCTGTCGGCGATGTCGATCTCGTGCTCGCGGATCAGCAGGTACCGGCCGTACCGCTCGAGGAAGGGACGGCCGCCGTAGGCGCCGATGGCATAGGCGATCAGCGAGCCCGCCGTGTTCCCGACCACCGCCACCACGACGACGATCCAGAAGCCCCAGGGCGACTTGGTCAGCGGCTCGACCTGGCCTGGGTCGGAGATCATGAACCCGGCGAACGGGAGGATCAGCTCCGACGGGAGGGGGATCATGGCGGACTCGATCGCCATCGCGATCATCACGCCCAGGTAGCCGACGGCCCCGTACAGGCTGGTGAGGAACGGGATGGCGATGGTGTCGATGAAGGCGAGCACGTGCGGGGCAGCTCCTCGTGGGATCGCCGGCACGCCACCCTCCGGCACGGACGCGAGGATATCCGACGTGCGCGGGGAGGGCCTCGACGCCGGGTCTGCGCCGATCGACACGACGCTGCGCCGGCGGCTCCGCCGCCCCCCTCGCGTCGGCCCCGCCTCCGCGAAGGCGGCCCCCGGGGCCGACCCGCGCCCACTATCCTCGGCAGCGTGAGCGAGCCGCACTTCACCCCGAGCCACGTCCCGGCGTCGCACCCGGAGCGCGTGATCCTCACGGGCGCCGACCTGACGGTGGCCGACGTCGAGGCGGTGGCCCGCCACGGCGCGGGCGTGGCCCTCGACGTCCACGCGCGCGAGCGGATCGCCGAGGCGCGGGCGGTGATCGACGCGCTCGTCGATCGGGGAGAGGTGGTGTACGGGGTCACAACCGGCTTCGGCGACCTCGCCACGACGTTCATCCCGCCCTCGGACACCGCCCGCCTCCAGGGGAACCTCATCGCCTCGCACGCCGCCGGTGTGGGCCGCCCGTTCCCGCGTGACGTCGTGCGGGCGATGCTGCTGCTGCGCGCGAACACCCTCGCCCTCGGCCACTCGGGTGCTCGCCCGGAGCTGGTGGACCGCCTGCTCCGGTTCCTCGAGCTGGGCATCCACCCGGTCGTGCCGGAGCAGGGGAGCGTCGGCGCCTCGGGCGACCTGGCGCCGCTGGCGCACCTGGCGCTCCCGATCGTCGGCCGCGGCGAGGTGGAGGTGGGCGGGACGGTGATGCCCGCGCTCGTCGCCCTCCGCGAGGCCGGTCTCGAGCCGATGGAGCTCGCGCCCAAGGAGGGCCTCGCGCTCCTCAACGGCACGCAGTTGATGTCGTCGCTCGGCGCGCTGCTGCTGGCCGACGCGGACCGTCTGGCGCGGACGGCATCGGTCGCGGCCGCGATGACGCTCGAGGCGATGCTGGGGACCGAGGTTGCGTTCGCCGCGCCGTACCTGCTTGCGCGACCGCACCCGGGGCAGGTGGCCGTGGCCGCCGAGGTGCGGCGCCTGCTCCGCGGCTCCGGCTTCCAGACGGCACACCACGGTTCCGCCCACAAGGTGCAGGACCCGTACTCGCTGCGCTGTGTGCCCCAGGTGCACGGCGCGGTGCGCGACGCGCTCGACTACCTCCGCCGCGTGCTCGACGTGGAGCTCAACTCGGCCACCGACAACCCGCTCGTGTTCCCGTCCGGCGGCGAGGTGCCGTCCGACGCGGTGGCGACCGGCGGCGGCCTCGTCATCTCGGGCGGCAACTTCCACGGCGAGCCGATCGCGCTCGCGCTCGACTTCGCGAAGCTGGCGCTGGCCGAGCTGGGGGCCATCTCCGAGCGGCGCGTCGCGCTGATGCTGGACCCGCGGCTCAACGGCGGGCTGCCGGCGTTCCTCACCCCCGACCCGGGCCGGAACAGCGGCCTCATGATCGTCCAGTACACAGCCGCGGCCCTCGCCTCCGAGAACAAGGTGCTGGCGCATCCCTCGTCGGCGGATTCCATCCCGACCTCCGCCAATCAGGAGGACCACGTGTCGATGGGCGCCGGCGCGGCGCGGCACGCGCGCACCGTCCTCGCCCACGCGGAGCAGATCCTGGCGATCGAGGTGCTGGCCGCTGCCCAGGCCCTGGAGCTCCGGAGGGTGGCGATGGGCCCGGCCGCACCGATGCCCGGCGAGGGCGTGGCGGAGGCGCTCGCGATCGTGCGGCGGTCCGTGCCGCCGCTCACGGTGGACCGCGAGCCCGGGCCTGACATGGCGGCCGCGCTGCGGATCGTGCGGGACGGGGCACTGGCCGCGCTGGTCGGATAGTCCGACGTTCGCCGCCGTCCACGGCGGCCGCGAGGGTCGCCGCCCTACACTCACACCATGGCGATCCGCATCGTGGACGTGACCGACGGGGCGAGTTTCGCGCTCCTGCCGCCCTGCGCCGATCCGGGGTTCGACCACCGCACGTGCGACTACTGGGAGGACGCGGAGCGGGGCTCCAAGGCCGCCCGCGCGGGCTGGCTGGACGCCGCGGCGCCGACACCACCTTCCCGTCCGCGACCGCGCAACCCGTTCGGCGACGAGGACGAGCCCGCCTTCAACCCGTTCGCCCCCGCGTCGCCCGGAGCGCCGTTCAACCCGTTCGCCGGCGACGAGGACGCGCCGTTCAACCCGTTCGCACCGCCGCCGAAGGCTGCCCCGACCGTGGGCGGCGACGCGGTGCCGAAGCTCCGCCTGCTGGCCCGCGGCGCCGCCGTCTTCGGCTCGTACGCCAAGGTCCTGATGGCGGACGACGAGCCCGCGGCCTACATCCAGTTCGGGCCGCTGTCGGCGTACCCGCGGGCGATGCACACCCGCGAGCTCTACCCGAGGCTGCCGCAGTCGCCGCTGCCCGCGGTCATCACCTGCATCGCCACCACACCGGCCGCGCGGTCGCGCGGGTATGCCGCCCAGCTGGTCGAGGCGGTGTGCGACGACCTGGCCCGCCGGGGCTTCTCCGCCGTGGAGGCATATCCGGAGGTGGGGGCGAAGCCGGATGCGACCAGCGCCGCGCAGCCGGCGTTCTGGACCGGGCTGGGCTTCGCCGTCGCCGCCGCTGACGAGCGGTTCCCGGTGCTCCGTCGGGAGCTCGCGTGAGGCTCCGGCTGGCGGGCGGGCTGCTCGTCGCGGCGCTGATCGCGGGGGCCTGTGGCGACGCCGGCGCGACGCCGGCCACCGCCGCCTCGGCGGCCGCGTCGGCGCCGAGCGCCACGCCGGGACCGGCCGTCGCGTCGTCCGGCCCGCTCGCACAGAGCCCTGCCGCCAGTCCCGGGGCGTCGGCCACGTGCACGAGGCCCGCCGGCGCGGCAGCGCCCGTGCTGGACGCCAGCCTGATGTCGATCCTGCCCTCGTCGGTCGCCGGTGTCGCGGTCACCCAGGAGCCCAGCTCGTTCGGCTCGGCCGTCACCGACCCGTGCTTCGCCGCCAACGTGGACCGCGCCGTCTTCCCGATCGCGATCTCCGGCAACGACATCGCCTCGGGCGTCGTGGCCCACCTCCGGCCCGGGGTCTACTCGGACGCGTTCTTCTCGGACTGGCGGGCGACCTACAACAGCGGCGCCTGCGCCCAGTCGAGCGGCGTCGCGGCCGAGGCGGAGCAGACGGTCGGCGGGCGCACCACCTATGTCGCCACGTGCGGCGGCGGGCTGCGCGTCTACCACGCCTATCTCGCCGACAAGGGCGTCATCGTGTCGCTCCTGTCCGCCGGCTCCAAGGGGCTGGGAGAGGCGATCATGGGCGGACTCCGGGGATAGACTCGGGCTCCATGAGCACCGAGACCAGCGGCACCGCCCCGTCCGGCCCGCGACCCGTCCGCGCCCCGCGCGGCACCACCCTCTCCACCCGCGGCTGGCAGCAGGAGGCCGTGCTGCGGATGCTCATGAACAACCTCGACCCCGAGGTCGCCGAGGACCCCGACAAGCTCGTGGTCTACGGCGGCACCGGCCGGGCGGCCCGCAGCTGGGAGGCGTTCGACGCCATCGTCCGCGAGCTGCGCCGGCTGGCCGACGACGAGACGCTCCTGGTCCAGAGCGGCAAGCCCGTGGCCGTGTTCCGGACGCACGAGTGGGCGCCGCGCGTG
>JAKAMV010000691.1 GCA_021812735.1 Chloroflexota bacterium
ATCCGGGAGGCCGAGGAGGCGGTCGCCCAGACGATCGGCAACCTCCGGCTGCTGGAGGGCGACGCCAAGGAGGCCTCGGACGCGGTGGCCGAGTGGGGCTCGAAGGCAGCTGCCGCGTCCAAGAAGGCCGACGAGCTGCGCGCTGCCGGCAATGCGGCAGACGCGGACAAGTTCGACAACCTCGCCCGAGTCGCACTCAAGCGGCAGATCTCCTACGAGGAGCAGGTCAAGGCATTCCAGCCCCAGATCGAGCAGCAGACGGCGCTGGTCGAGCAGCTCAAGAACGGCCTGAACCAGATGCGCGCCAAGCGAGAGGAGCTGGTCCAGAAGCGCGACGAGCTCATCAGCCGCGCGAAGATGGCCCGGGCGCAGGTCAAGGTCCAGGAGACGCTCAAGAGCGTCAACGTGATGGACCCGACCAGCGAGGTGGCCCGCTTCGAGGAGAAGATCCGGCACGAGGAGGCGAGGGCCAAGGGCATGGCCGAGGTGCAGGCGAGCACGCTCGACGCGCAGTTCGCCAGCCTCGAGGACGAGGAGTCCTCCGCCGAGGTCGACGCCCGCCTCGCCCAGCTCAAGACGGGCGCCTCGTCCTAGCCCGCCTCACCGGCACCGGGTCCAGGACCCGGACGAGCGGGGCCGGTGGCGGCCGCCGCCGGTCTCGCTCAGACGAGCTCGAGGTACAGGTGGTGGGCGGTCGTGTCCTCGTCCGCCCGGGCGCCGTGGCCCCGGGACGCAGTGCCCGGAGCCACGGCCGGAATCGCGGCGTCCCTCTCCCCTTCAGCAGGCGCGCGATGGTCGTTGGATGGTGCGCGCGACACGGGCGGGACCACGTCACGCGGTGTGCGAGACAGCGCAAGCGGCGCCCGGCCGGCGGCGCGGGGGGCGGGGTCGAGCGGCGCCCGCGCGCTCACGATCGGGCGTCCGCCGTCAGCAGCATCGCGAGGATCGAATCGACGGGAAGCGCGGACCTGCGCGACACGAGGCGCGCGATCCGCCTCGGGTCGCCACCGGTCCGGCGGAGCCGGCGAACATCGAGCCGCGGCCACAGCAGGCGTGCACGTCGGATGTAGCGCAGGTTGTCGCGGTTCATGGCAGCTCCCCTCGAGCGACCGGCGGGCGGGGGTCGGCGCCTTTGCCGTGACGGGCAGGAGCGGCGCGTGTGTTGCCGGGTCTCGCCAGCAAGCATATGGGCGGCGGGCGGGCCCGTCGGTTCCCCGGGGAACAGGCAGCGGACCCGCCGCCGCTCGCGGAGGACGTCAGTCCCCGGCGGGCGCCGACGTGCGGAGCGCGCCGAGGGTGTCGCGGATCACCTCGTAGCAGGAGCAGGCCCGGTCCCGCAGCCCCTGGGCGTCGACGGCGCTGATCGAGCCTGGCTGGGTGTCCACAAGGCCCGCGCGGCGGAGGTTGTCCATGGCCGCCGACACCTTCGGGCGCGACACGCCGATCAGCAGGGCGAGGCGCTCCTGCGTCATCGCGATCGGCCGTCCGTCGGCGCGGTCGTGGGCGGCGAGCAGCATGCGCGCAAGCCGCGCCTCGAGTGGGTGGAACCGGCTGCAGGCCGCGACCTGCGAGACGATCACCTCGCGCGCCCCGAGATACCTGATGACCTGCCGCCGGAACGCCGGCGCCGCGTCGACGAGCCGCACGACCTCGGCACCGCGAATGCGCGCGGCCGTGCCCCCGACAGCGCACAGCAGCTCCAGGGCGTGGGCCGGGGCGCCGAAGGCGTCGGCGACGCCGTGCGCGCCCTCCGGTCCGAGCGAGCCCACCGAGACGCCGCCGCCGCCGGGGTCCGGCGCGATCATGGCGAACACGGCGGTCAACGGGAACAGCACGAACCCGGTGCTCGAGCCCGCGGCGAGCAGGTCACCGGGCCCGAAGGTCTCGATGACGGCGCCGGCCTCCACGTGCGCCAGCTCGGAGCCGGGCAGCGCGCGGAGGAGGTGACTCGCCCGGAGCCCGGACCGGTGGCCCATCGCCCGCCTCCTCTGCAGCTCGCGTCGACGCACCGAGGATACGGCCCGCGCGGTCGCGGTCGGGAGGGGCGACGGGACGCCTCGAGGATCGTCGCACGGCTTGTCCCACGGTCCGGATCACCCGGCGGCCGCGCGCTCCAGCTCGACGAGATCGATCTTCTTCATGCGCAGCATCGCCTGCGTCGCGCGCGAGGCGCGACCGGGGTCCGGATCGCCGAGGTAGCGGCCGAGCGCCGCCGGCACCACCTGCCACGAGACGCCGAACCGGTCCTTGCACCAGCCGCACTGCTGGGCGGCCGGGTCGCCGCCCTGGGTCAGGCGGTCCCAGAGCGAATCGAGCTCCTCCTGCGTGTCGCAGGTCACCATGAACGAGACCGCCTCGGAGAACGGGAACTGCGGGCCCCCGTTCAGGCCGACGAAGGGCTGCCCGGCGAGCCGGAAGTGCACGGTCATCGCCGACCCCGGCTCGCGGCCGTGGACCTCCTGGCCGGTCTCCGTGTAGCGGGTCACCTCGTCGATGGCGCTGTCGGCGAACAACGTCACGTAGAACTCGGCCGCTGCCTCGGCCTGGCCGTCGAACCACAGGTACGGGGTGATCGGCCCCGAGGGCCGGATCGGGAGCCGTGTCATCTGCGCATCCTCTTGCTAGCGCGCCGCGGCCGGGTCGCCGGCCAGCAGCGCGTCGAGCTTCTCGAACCCCTCGCCCAGCCCCTCGGCCATCCCGGCCGCGACGATCGCGTCTCGCGCCTCGACCGACTGGTGGACCGACCGGATGCGGGCGACCGTCCCTCCCCCGCGCTCCTCCAGTCGCAGCTCGTCGAGCGAGACGTGGCCCGGCGCCCCCTCGTACTCGAACGTCTGCAGCAGGGTGTACGCGTCCGCCGTCGTTCGGTGGAACGCCCCGTGGAACGCGTGCTCGACGCCGTCCTCGCCGGAGTGGATGTAGCGGTACGCGCCGCCGTGCTCGTCGAGGTCCCAGTAGGCGATCCGCATGCGGAGACGCCGCGGACCCAGCCAGCGGACGACGAGCTTGGGGTCCGTCCAGGCGCGAAGGACGAGGTCCCTGGGGGCGTCGAACTCGCGCTCGACCTCGATGAACGGGGTGCCCGCCGGGGCGGTGACACGGGTGCTGGGCATGGGAGGGGCCTCCTGACAGATAGCGGGTCGGGACGTGGTCAGGGCATTTGCCGCCCGAGGGTCTCGAGGACCTCGTCGAGCCGGTCGAAGCGCTCTTCCCAGGCGGCGCGGTAGCGCTCGAGCCAGTCGTCGGCATCTCGCAGCCCGCTCGGCTCGAGGCGGCTGAGGTTCGCGGTCCCCCGCCGGCGGCGGGACACCAGCCCCGCGTCCTCGAGGACCCTCAGGTGCTTGGAGATCGCCGGCTGCGACATCGCGAACGGGGCGCCGAGCTCGCCCACGGTCGCCTCGCCGGAGGCGAGACGCTCCAGGATCGCCCGCCGCGTCGGGTCGGCGAGGGCGCTGAAGACGGCGCTCAGCTGCTCCGTTCGCGGGGTGTTCATAACCAGTTGGTTATCCATTCGCCCATTCAACCGCGCGGCAACAGGGATGTCAAGCCCCGGCCCTTCTGACGGCGACTCGCGGGGGCCGCTCGGAAACGCGTGCCGCTCGATGGCCGGGGCCGGTGGCCCGGCTGCGGCCGCCCGGTCAGCCGGCCTTCGGCGGGCGCCCGCGGCGGGCGCCCGGCAGCGCGGCCGTGGACAGGTAGATCGTGCGGCCGCGGATCGCCATGTTGACGTCCGGCCGATGGGCGGCGATCACCCGCTTCACCGCCAGCCGCATCGTGGGGACCTTGTCGGCGGGGTCCAGCTCGATCGCGATGAGGTCCTCGACCGACTTGAGCCGGGCGAGAGCCTTGCGGATCTCCTCCTCCCGCTGCAGGGCGGCCAGTTGGCGCGGGCTAAGCGC
Organism: Chloroflexota bacterium; assembly: GCA_021812735.1. Next base: position 3,900 of record JAKAMV010000691.1, read on the forward strand.
GCGCTCGCGCGGCTTGGGGGCGAGCTCCTCCAGCTTCGCGGCTCGGATGCGCATCGGTCCTCGGCTCTCGAGTTCGGGCGGACAACGTCGCCTCGCATAATGACACGCCCGGGCAATGCCATGACGGCCTGCCGGTGCCGGGCGGCACCGGCAGGCCGCGACGATCATCGGGCTGACATCGGCGTGCGCAGAGTCGTATGCTTCGGCCCGTCCGGCCGCGTGGTGCGCCGGCGAGGGAGGTACACGATGACGGATCCGGCCGGGGGCGCGCCGATTCCCCCTCCGCCTTCAGGCAACTGGCAGGCCCCGCCGCCGCCGCAGGGTGCGCCGCAAGGCGGCTTCAACCCCAACTTCCAGCAGGCCGCCGTCGAGGCTGGCCCCGCGCCGGGCATCGTCTACGCGGACGTTGGCAACCGCGTCATCGCGCTGGTCATCGACGGCGTGATCCTCGCCGTCATCAGCTGGATCATCCAGTTCCTGTTCGACCAGATCGGCGGCGGGCTGGGTGCAGCGATCCTGTTCCTGTTCATCGGCGGCCTCATCTACGCCGCAATCAGCGCCGTGTACTTCGTGTACGGCTGGACGAATATGCGGGCGTCCTTCGGGCAGAAGTTCCTCAACCTAGAGACGGTCAACGCCGCCGACGGTGCCACGCTCACCCAGAACCAGGCGATCCGACGCTGGGCCTTCCTGTGGGGACCCCAGGCGATCATCGGGATCATCCCGTTCTTGGTCTTCATTGCGTGGCCGCTCTTCGCCCTCTACGGCCTCTACCTCCTCTACACAGTCACGCAGAGCCCCAAGCGCCAGGGCTTCCACGACGTCCAGGCCGGCACGGTGGTCATCAAGCACACCTAGCCCCATCGTCCATCGCGAAGTGCCGAACGGGGCCGGACACCGGCCCCGTTCTCGTGTCCGGCGCGCGCGGCGGGTTGGTGGTCCGCCCCAGAGCAGGGCTATGGCTCGAAGTCGAGGCTCCTCAGGTGCCGCGGCCGGAGCACCGCGAGCGGGCGGCGGTCGAAGGCGGCCACCCGCCGGACCCCGAGCCGCTCCGCTGTCGCCACGAGCACGGCGTCGGCCAGTCGCGGCCGATGCTCGGCCGCCTCCCCCATCAACTCGCCCGCCCGGCGCAGGTCATCGGGCGTGGGCGTCACCAGGCGGATGGAGCCGGCCACTATGCTCTCGAGCACGGCCAAACTGGCGGCGGCGCCCAGCTCCCGCTGGAGCAGGACGTCGAGCTCCGCGAGCGACAGCGCGCCAAGCAGGAGCGGCTCGTCGACGCGCTCGAACCAGGCCACTGCGGCCGAGTGGTTGAGGTCGGCCGCGTCGGCCGCCGCCACGACCGCGGAGGGATCGAGCAGCACCGCCACCTAGCCGCCCTGCCGCCGCCCCGCGTCGCGCCGCACGATCGCCCGCCCGTCCAGGGACAGGCGGCCGTGGCCGCTGCGCCCGATGGCTAGGAACGGGAACTCGGGTGCCGTGCCGTGGGAGTCCAGCCACGCCTCCAGCGCGGCCGCGATCACCGAGGTCTTGGTGGTGCGCTGACGGTGCGCGTGCCGGTCGATGCGGTCGAGCAGATCGGCGTCGAGCAGGATGGTGGTCCGGACGGTCTTCATATGACGTCAT
>JAKAMV010000692.1 GCA_021812735.1 Chloroflexota bacterium
CCACGCCGTTGCCGAGGTCCTCGGCCGGATAGTCCTTGCCGGCCCGTCGCCGCCGGTTGGCTCGTCGTCGATCTCGCTCGTCCATGGGCGGCATGGTGGCGAGGGGCGCTTAGCGCGCGGCCACGTCGCCATTAGGCCGCGCTTTCGCCGATGCCGCCCCGTTGACCGATGCTCGCCTCGGCTCCCGCGCGCCCCAACTCGCACCGGCAAGCCAGGGCGGGCGAAGGCACACGGCACCCACACTAGGCGCCCACAAAGGAGTACCTTGGCCGCGGCGACGACCGCCCCTTCGGTATGCCCAAGGCCTTCTGGCCGGGCATGACCGACGGGAATGGGTCAAAGGCTCGATCAGCGCGGCGTGGGACCCGGCGCGAGCGGGTTCGACGGCTCAGCGCCACGTGGCAGAGCGGCGAATGGGAGGGAGGACCTTCGATCGGCAGCCCGGCGCCGCCTCCTCTCGTCCCCTTCCGACAGCGCGCGATGTCCCTCGACGGCGTCCTGATCGTCGTGGTGGCCGTCCTTGCGGTCGGCGTGTCGGGGTCCGTCGCGATCCCCGTGCTCCGGGTGCGCTTCCTCGCGACGCCACTGGACCTCGTGCTGAGTACCCTCACGACCGTCGTGACCCTCGCCGTGGCCGCTCTGGAGTGGGTCAGCTATCGCCAACGGGGGGAGCGCGTGGCACCCTTGCGGGCCGCGGCGTTCCTGGTGCTCGCGATCGCGAACGGGTCGGCCGTGACCCTCATGATCACCGGCCTTGACCGTCAGGCCGGGATGACGCTGGCTGCACCCGGTCAGGCGCCCCTGTACGACTTCTCGGTCGCCCGGGTGTTCGCGGCGGCGCTCATGGTGCTGGGCGGCATCGGTTCGCTCCGCGCGTGGCGTCTCAACCATGCGGGAGCCATCGTGGTCGGGTCGGGATTGGCAGTCGTGATCATGTTCGCCCTCGTACAGGTTGGGGCGGACCGGCTGCCATCCCTGGGCTCACTCGACGCGCCCGGGCTGTCAGGCAACCCAGCCGACGTCAGCTCGCTCCTGCCCAGGCCGATGCCCTTGGGCGCCGCGGTCCAGATCCTGGGCGCGGCGTTGTTCCTGTGGGCGGCCGGGGCCGCACGGCGACTGCATCGCCGTGACCGGTCGGTCAGTGAGGGGTACCTCGCCGTCGGTCTGGTCTTCGCTGCGTTCGCGCAGGTGGACACCGCGATCTACCCGGGAGCCTACACGGGGCTCGTGTCGGCCGGGGATCTGCTCCGGCTCAGCTTCGACGTGATCCTTCTGCTCGGCATCCAGGCCGAGGCCAGAGCTGCGCTGTCAAGGCTCCAGGCCGCCAACGACGAGCTTGCCCGGCTTCGGGTTGTGGAACTGGAACGCGCTGGACTCGAGGAGCGCGCCCGCCTCGCCCGCGAGTTGCACGACGGCCTCGCGCAGGACCTGTGGCTCGCGAAGCTCAAGATCAGACGGCTGGCCGGGCTGCCGGACCTCGGCGCGGAGGGTCGCGCCCTCGCGGGCGAGGTGGGAGACGCGGTCGACACCGGGCTCGCGGAGGCGCAGCAGGCCGTGGCCGCCCTGCGGCTGTCCGGCGAGCCGGTCGGGTCGCTGTGCGAGCTGATGTCCCGCTCAATCGACGAGTTCGCCGACCGGTTCGGCCTGCGCGCCGAGCTGGAATGCCAGCCGGATCTCCCCGAGCTGTCGCCGCGGGCCTATGCCGAGGCCCTCCGGATCATGCAGGAGGCCCTCAGCAACGTCCGACGCCATGCCGATGCGACCGTCGTGCGAGTGAAGGTCGCCGTGGATGACGGACGGCTCGTCGTCGTCGTCGCGGACAACGGCCGGGGGTTCGACCCCGACACGGTCGGTCCGTCAGCCTTCGGCCTGGCCAGCATGCGGGAGCGTGCCGCCCTGATGGGCGGCGAGCTGCGCATCGAATCGCAGCCGAGCGACGGGACGCGCGTCAGCCTCCTCGTGCCGGTCTCGCCCGTCCCCGCGCCGGTGCGCGCAGGCGCTTTGTGATCCCGGCCCCGCGCTCCGCCCGCCTGCGCGTGATGTTGGTCGACGACCACGCGCTCGTGCGGGCTGCCGTGCGTCAGGCGATCACCGCTCCCGATGTCGAGATGGTGGCCGAGGCAGCGACGGCGGAGGAGGCGCTGCAGCTGGCACCTCACGTGCGCCCCGACGTGCTCCTCGTCGACATCGACCTGCCGGGCATGGACGGCGTGGACCTGGTACGCGAACTGGCGCCGCGGCTCCCAGACACCCGCATCGTAATGCTCACGGTGTCGAGCGCCGACCACCACCTCGTCAACGCCATGCGCCATGGGGCGGCCGGCTACTTGACCAAAGAGCTGGCACCCGACGCACTGCTTCGCGCCGTGCGCAGCGCCAACACCGGCGAGCTGGCGATGCCGCGGAGGCTCGCCGCACGCCTCGTCCACCGGTTCGTCGAGGCGTCGCGGCGCTCGGCGACGACCGACGACCCAGCGCTCGCGTCGCTGAGCCCGCGCGAGCTGGAGGTCCTTCGCCTCCTCGCCGACGGCCTCACCGACCGCGAGATCGGCGAGGCGCTCACGATCTCGCCGCGCACCGTCGAGACGCACGTGGGGAGCATCCTGCGCAAGCTCGGCACCCGGAATCGAGCCGAGGCCGCGCAGCACTACCGCGAGCCGGGCTGAGTTCCGACTGAGCCTTGGAAGCTCAGACCTCGAGCGGTCAGACCTTGGCGGACGCGCGCGCAGCAGCGATCTCGACCCGGAGCAGTCGAGGCTGCGCGACCTCCACCAGGACGCTCGTGCCGTCGCGTAAGACGAGCACGACGCGCCCCCCTGACAACCCCACCTCCTCGATGACGGTCAGGTCGACCGATAGGGTCACTCGGCCGACGAGAACGAGTCGACGTGCAGTCAGGTAGAGAGCGCCCGCAATGCCGGCGGGGACACCCGAGCCACGCCCGTGCTGGCGACGATCGAAGACCGCGCCACGCCTCAGGGCGACGACCTGCTCGTCTCGGACGAGCAGCGGCGCGATGCGCGCGTCGGGTTCGAGCACCGGCATCGCCTGCGTCCGGTAGCGGTCACGCGCGGCGCTCGCGGCCGCCTGGTCGCTCGCGGCGCGCGCGAGGATCGCGTCGGCATCTCGGACCGCGGGCTGGCCCTCGATCGCATCGTCCGCTTCGCCGACTGCGGCCGCGGGCCTGTCGAGCTGCTCCATCCCCGGACGGTAGGCCGAGCGGCCTCCGGTCGCCATCGGGAGAATACGTACCTGTCTACGGGTTCGCCGCTACGTGGATGATCTCCAGGGCGGGCTGGTGATCGCCCCAAGCTGGTGACAGGCGTCACCAGTGTACGGAGGGCGGAACCCGTACCCGGGTCGGGGGTTCCCCTGATGGCGGCCCTAGCGATGTGCGCGACGGTTGATCCATCGTCGGGCGCCCTGCCGTGGGACTCACGTCGCAACGCAGGCGCTCGCTCCAACCGATCTCGGTGCATCCCGGGTAGTGCGACTCCGCGTCCTCGCGACGCGGTACTTCCCCGGCTACACGGACACGCACCGGCGCCCAGCCGGCGGCGGCGGCGGAGGAGGGAACGCCTAGCGCGGAGTCGCGACCAGCCATCGCTCCTGTGCCGGGGCGATGTCGATCACCCACCCCTTTGGAGGGAGCAGAGCATGAACAAGCGCAAGTTCGCGCGCATCGGGGCTCTCGCGACGACAGCCGTCGCCACAGCAGCACTCCTCGGCGGCGTTGTCGCCACCACCGGCGCCTACTTCACGGACAGCAAGCCGGGCGCGGTGTACGGCACGAATGGGACGATCGCGATCTCCGTTAGCGGAGGTGGTGGCGGAGGCGGCCTCGACTTCGACTTCAGCGGCATCCTGCCGGGCGTTCCCAAGACCGCCACCATCAACGTCAGCAACACGACCCCGAACCCCGAGGCCGTCTGGCTCGTGTTCGACAACACGAACGGAATGTGGAGCGCCGTCAACAACCTCGGTCAGTTCGGCAAATTCACCATCGGCGGCTACGTCTACGACAACCTCAGCAACAAGTACGCGGTGGGGCCGACTCCAGGTCAGGCGGGGGCCGGGACAGGAACCTACATGACGTGGCCGAGTTGTACGACGGTAGAGCGCGTGCCCATCAACTATCTGCCGCACGCGATCAAGATCACGACACTCCCCGCATGGGGATCCGCCAGCTTCCCGGTCACGTTCGAGTACAACCCCTGCATGGATCAGCATCAGGGTGAGTCGATCTTCAATGCCGCCGGGAACGATATCGGCGGCACCGGGGGTGCGGCCGTTGCCGCCAGTCCTGGCCCGCTCTTCTTCAGCGTCGCGGCCTTCCAGGACGGCGTCGACCCGACCAGCCCGTTCAACGGCGGGGCTGCCATCACCCCGCTGAACCTCAGCACCTACGGCTCGTACACGAACCAGTACATCCAGTACTAGAGCCGCGGAGCCAAGCCGGGTGGGCGGGCCAGCCTCGCCCGCCCGGTCACCTCACAGGGTTTCGATGAACGTCCGACGGATCCTGCTCCTCACAGTCGTGGCGATGTTCGTCGCCGCGGTGGGTGTCGCCTCATATGCCTGGTCGAACGGCGTTCGGTTCTACGCCGTCGACTCGGGCTCCATGTCGCCGACCTTCAACGCCGGCGCTCTTGTCGTGGACCAGCCCGTTGGCCCGACGACCGTCTTCGCAGTCGGGGACGTCATCACCTTCCACCCAACCCCCGGCTACACGGCGACGCACCGCATCGTCACAATCAGCACGGAAGGGATCACAACCAAGGGCGATGCCAACCCGAGCGGCGACATCGGCTACATCCAGCCGAGCATGGTCGCTGGTCGTGTCGCGTTCTCCGTCCCCTTCGCAGGGTATGCGGTGGTCTTCCTGCGGAATCCGTTCGGCGTGGCAGCGCTCCTCGTCCTGCTCATCGGCCTCGCCGTGGTCTGGGAACTCACCGAGGCCAAGCCAGCCCCGAAACAGGCCCCGACGACCCTGGGTGAGGACCTGCCGTGACCCGTCGTCGTGTCATCGCGCTGTGGATCTCATGCGTCGCCATCCTCGTTGCGATGCAGATCGCCTATCGCGTCACTGACACGACGGCCTACTTCACCGATTCCGTGTCCGGCTCGATCACGGGCACGATCGGTGGCCCGACCCCGACGCCGACCCCTGTCGTCCCGCCGACCCCGCCCGAGTGTGCCGGCATGACGTTCTCCCAGGTGATCGTGGGTACCGAGAGCAACGACGTCATTCACGCCGGCAATGGGGGCGCGCTCGTGTTCGGCCTCGGGGGCGACGACACGATCTATGGGGGCAACGGCAAGGACTGCCTGGTGGGCGGCCCCGGCAACGACACGCTGGTTGGCGGCAACGGCAAGGACGTCCTGCTCGGCGGGGACGGCAATGACACGCTCCACGGCGGCGGCGACGGCGACGTCATCGAGGGCGGCAATGGCAAGGACGCCCTCGACGGGGGCGACGGCATCGATAACTGCTACGGCACCGCGAAGGACACCTTC
>JAKAMV010000693.1 GCA_021812735.1 Chloroflexota bacterium
GGACCTACACCGAGACCGTGACCCGCGGGATCGTGTCGGGCCTCGGCCGGACGGTGACGGTCCGGGACGACGTCACTGGTCGCCCCACGACGCTCAAGAACCTCATCCAGACCGACGCCGCGATCAACCCGGGCAACAGCGGGGGCCCGCTGCTCGACTCCACTGGATCGGTGATCGGGCTGAACACCGCGGTGTCGACGAATGCGCAGGGCCTCGGATTCGCCATCCCGATCAACGACGCGAAGGCGCTGATCGACAAGGCGATCGCCGGCCAGGGCAGTTAGCGAGCGCGGTCATTCGGTCGCAGGGCCGGCGGCGCCGCCTCTCAGACGGCTTTCAGGCTCGATCGGCAGCATCGTGGACGCTCGCCCCTCACCCCCAGTTTGGCAGCGCACGCCTCGTCGGAAAGGAATCGCATGCGGCTCCGCCTGATCCGCCCCCAGTCGCCCCACGTCGTCGGACGGCGCACGTGCAGGCGGCCCGTCGCCGACGACACCGGCCGCGGGTTCGGCGTCGGTGCCGTCGGCGAGCTCCCGCGGCTTCGGGCCGGGTGGTGAGCATGGCCGAGACGATGTTCGCTCCGGCGGGGCCCAGCCCGTTCGGCCCGCCCGACCAGCCGGCCCAGGTCCCCGTCATCGAGCTCCGCGGCGTGACCCGGGTCTACAGCACCGGGCGGCTGGAGGTGGCCGCGCTCCGCGGGGTCGACCTCGACGTGTGGCCGGGCGACTTCCTGGCCATCGTCGGCCCCTCCGGCTCGGGCAAGTCCACCATGATGAACATCATCGGCTGCCTCGACCGCCCGACATCCGGCTCCTATCGTCTCGGCGGCACGCCGATCGAGCAGCTCTCCGACGACGATCTCGCCCGCGTGCGGGGCCGCGCGATCGGCTTCGTGTTCCAGTCGTTCAACCTGCTGCCGCGCACGTCCGCCCTCGAGAACGTCGCCACGCCGCTCCTGTACCAAGGCGTCTCGCGCCGGGAGCGCAATGCCCGGGCGCAGGCCGCGCTTGAGCGCCTGGGACTGGGGGACCGGCTCGAGCACGAGCCCTCCGAGCTGTCCGGCGGCCAGCAGCAGCGGGTCGCGATCGCAAGGGCGCTCGTGACCGAGCCGGCGCTGATCCTCGCGGACGAGCCGACCGGCAACCTCGACTCGGCATCCGGCGCGGACGTGATCAACATCCTCCACGAGCTCAACGCCACGGGCACCACGATCGTCCTGATCACCCACGATGTCGACGTCGCCGAGCACGCGCGCCGGCAGGTGCACGTCCTCGACGGCCTGCTCATGCAATGAGCGGCTCCCGCCCGGTCCGGATCCCGCGCCAGCCCGTGCCGGGCGCCCGGCCGCAGGGCGGTCCCGGCCCCATCCCGCCTGCCTCCCGCGCCACGAATAGCGCCGCTTTGCCGCCCCGAGAGGAGACCACTCCGTGACCCAGCCGTCCGACCCGCAGCAGAACCCCTTCGCGCATCCCGAGCCGGGCCCCGTGCCGGGCCAGCCGACGCCCCCGGTGCCGCAGCCGGCCGTGGCGTCGTTCATCCCGCCGTCGGTGGTGGCGGCCGCCGCGAGGCCGGCCCCGCGCAAGGGGACATCGGCGAGCACCATCGCCTTCGTGGCTGCGATCGTGATCGCGGCAGCCGGGCTGGGCTTCGCCGGCGGGCGCCTCACGGCCCCGGCCAGCGCGGTCGCCCGCGGCAACTTCGCCAACGGCGGCTTCGGCGGCTTCGCGCGGGGCAGCTTCAACCCGGAGGCGAGCGGCAACCCGGACCGCGCATTCGGCGGGGCGGCATTCGGCGCCGGCGGCATCGCGATCGACGGCCAGGTCACGGCCGTCTCCAACGGCTCCATCACCGTCCAGACCGCCAACGGCCAGGACGTCACGCTCCAGGTGCCCACCACGGTGACCTACCACACGCAGGCCGCAGGCTCGTCCTCGGACGTCACGGTCGGCGCCCACGTCCAGCTGAGCGTTGCCCGAAACGGCGCTCCGGCAGGGGGCGCTGGGGCGCCGAGCGGCCAGCCCGGGAACGGAGCCCAGCTGGACGTGACCGACATCACGGTCCTGAGCAAGTAGAGCGGCCGCGACGCCGGTCGCCACGCCCAGCAGAGCGATCCCTGCCATGAACCGACCGCCATTCCCGCCGCCCGGGGGACGGCGCGGAGCCACCCGGGGTTCGGCCCCGGACTCCCGATCGCGACTGTCCGCTCTTGCCGGCTGCTCGGCGATCGTCCGGCCCGCTGCCGGTGCCCTGATCCGCGTGGGCATTGGCGGGTGCACGGCCTACCATCAGCAGACAGGCCGCAGCCGCGTTGGCGCGGCTGCCGGCAGGGCCGGCACGCCGCAGGCCGGCAGGCGCTCGGCGTCTGGCGAATGGCGGAGTGGCGGCATCCAGGACACGGTCCCCGACGCGGCCGTGCTTCCCTGACGAGGGGTCGAACGAGCACATGCACCTGCTTCTGGTCGAGGATGATGAACGGCTGGCCCGCGCCCTCACGCGCCTCCTCGAGGAGGACCGGCACGTCGTGGAGCACGCCCCGGACGGTCGGACGGGCCTCGAGCTCGCCACCGGCGTCGACGGCCTCGACTGCGTGATCCTCGATATCGGCCTCCCCGACATCTCCGGCCTCGACGTCGCGCGGCGGATCCGCGCGGCCAAGGTGGACGTGTCGATCCTGATGCTCACCGCCCGCGACACGATCAACGACCGCGTGGTGGGCCTCGACGCGGGGGCGGACGACTACGTGGTCAAGCCGTTCGCGTACCAGGAGGTGTCCGCGCGGCTGCGCGCCCTGGCCCGGCGCGCCGAGCCGGGGCCGCGGCGCGCCGACCCCCGGCTCGAGTGCGGAGCCATCACACTCGACGAGTCCTCCCGGCGGGTCGCGGTGAACGGGCGGAACGTGGACCTCTCGCCGCGTGAGTTCTCGCTTCTCGAAGCGCTCCTGCGCCACCAGGGCCAGGTGCTGACGCGAGACCAGCTGCTCGACCACGCCTGGCCGTTCAGCGTCGCCGTCACGCCCAACGCCGTCGACGCCTATGTCCACTACCTCCGCACCAAGCTAGCGGAGGCCGGCGCCCAGATCGAGACGGTCCGGGGCGTGGGCTACCGCCTCGGCGACGGCGGCGATGGCGGAGGGCGCCGATGGGTGACGGCATCTCCGTCGGCCCCCGCGACGACGGCGCCGAGCGGGCCGCGCTCAACGACGAGCACCGCCTGATCCGGCGCACCCGCTGGCGCCTCGTGCTGTGGAGCGGTGTCTCGACGCTCGTGGTGCTCCTCGTCCTGGGCGGGGCCCTCTACGCGGTGGTCGCCAACACCCTCGTCGACGCCTCGGTGGCGAAGCTGAGCTCGGTCGTCAACCCGGTCGTCGCCTCCCTGACCGGCCAGCCGGAGCCCGACAACGGCGCGGGCACCGACGCGCTGAACTCGCCGTTCGGGCTGCAGACCGGCCGCGGCAGCGTCTGGCTCTACGCGTTCGACGCCAGCGGCGACCAGGTCCAGCTCAACCGCCAGCCGGCCCCGGCCCTGGCCGGGATGCCCGTCCCCGGGAGCCTCGCCGCGGCGAGCGCGGCCGCCGACGGACGCGACGTCCGGGTCGTCGACATCACCATCGGCGCCTCGGTGTTCCCCGCCCGCCTGATGACACAGCGCTTCGTGTACCGCCTGGATGGCCAGACATACTTCCTCCAGGCGCTCCAGGACCGCACGATCGAGGTGGAGACGCTGCAGTCGCTGCTGACCGTGCTCCTCGTCGGCGGCGGCCTGGTCGTGGTCGTCTCGGTGCTGTTCGGCTACATCTACGCCCGGCGCGCGCTGGTGCCGATCCGACAGTCCCTCGGCGCCCAGCGCGATGCCCTTCGGCGCCAGCGCGAGTTCGCGGCTGACGCCAGCCACGAGCTGCGCACCCCGCTGACCGTGATCCGGTCCTCGCTCGAGCACCTGAACCGCCATCCCGACAAGTCCGTCGGTGAGCAGCGCGAGGCCATTGACGACATCGACGCCGAGGTGGCGAACCTCACGACGCTGGTCGACGACCTGCTGCTGCTGGCCCGATCCGATTCCGGCGCGGTGGCGCTCGACCGCATGCCGCTCGACCTCGGTGACATCGCCTTCGAGGCCGCCGGGGCGCTGGGCCGCATGGCCGTCGATCGCGGCGTCCACGTCGAGGTCGACCCGGAGCCGGCGATGCTCGACGGCGACCCGGCACGCCTGCGGCAGCTCGTGACGATCCTCGTCGACAACGCGATCCGGCACTCGCCGCGGGACGGCCGGGTCAGCGTGATCGTGCGCTCGGCAGGCGGTGCCGCGTCGGTCGAGGTGGACGACCAGGGTCCGGGCGTCCGCGACGAGGACATGCCGCATGTGTTCGACCGCTTCTGGCGGGCCCCGGGCGCACCGTCCGGCGGGACCGGCCTCGGCCTGGCCATCGCCAAGTGGATCGTCGACCGCCACGGCGGGAGGATCGGGGTCGCCAACCGCCCCGCGGGCGGCGCCGCGTTCCGCGTGGAGCTGCCGACGTCCACCCCGGCTGCACCGGCGCCGGATCGCCGGCTCGGCGACGCGCTGCCGCCAGGCCCGTCCGGCCCGCCCGCGCTCCTGGGTTAGGGGCCGGGCCGACCGCTGTCGTCCGGATCGCCATGCGCGACGGCGGCCCCATCCTCCTCGCCCTGTCCAGCCAGGCCGCCCCGGGGCCAGCGCGCCAGGGAGCACATCAGGCCTTGGGGCGGCGCCGGGCCACCTGCCGGGCCCGCGTGGTACAGTGCGGGCGTCCTGAGAGCCGGTCCCGTGAGGCCGGTGTACCGGTCCGGAGAGGCCGGGTAGGAGGTCGCATGTTCTGTCGCTTGCCCGCCGTCGGTGCCACCGCGCCGCGCACCGCCGGGATCTGAGTGACCCTCCCACCGAGCCCAGCGCACCTGCCGCTGCCGCGCGCCGACGCGATCGTCGACCCGCGGGTGGGCGATGCCGGTCCCGCCCTCCTTGCCCTGGAGGACGGCAGCGTGTTCCCGGGGATCGCCTTCGGAGCCGCAGTGGCCGCGGGCGGCGACCTCGTCGTCAACACGAGCCAGACCGGGTACCAGGAGATCGCGACCGACCCGTCCTACGCCGGACAGGTGGTGGTGATGACCTACCCGCTGATCGGCAACTACGGCCGGCTGGAGTCGGACGACCAGTCGTCCCGCCCGTGGCTCCGCGGACTGGTGGTCGCCCACGCCACCGCCGCCGTGCTCGAGGACGCGCGGCAGCTCGCCACCCTGCTGCGGACCCACGCCATCCCGGCCATCGCGGGGGTGGACACCCGCGCCCTCGCGCGCCACCTCCGCGCCAACGGCTGCCTCCGGGGCATCATCACGTCCCCCGGCACGACCGACCGCGACGCCGCCGTCGCGATGGCGCGCGACGTGCCGCGCTGGGAGGACCAGGACTTCGTGGCCCAGGTCTCGCCGGCCGAGGTGGTCGAGCTCGGGAACGACGCCGCGGCACCGCTGATCGCCATCGTCGATTTCGGCCTCA
>JAKAMV010000694.1 GCA_021812735.1 Chloroflexota bacterium
GGTCCCGGAGGTGCCGTCCGGGACCCGGACCGTTCACCGGGATGCCGACCGGCAGGCCCGGACCCAGGGCCGCCCGACCGGTGGCCGCCGGCCGCCTGCCGGACTGCAGCCGGCCGTCACCCGGACGGGGCGGCCGGCTGCAGTCCGGGCCGGGGAGCCGCCGTCGCCGCCGACCAGCCGTGCCGCCCAGCGGGGGCGCCCGAACCCGCCGGCCGCGGCCGGCGAATCGCCGGTGACCAGCGGGACCGCTCCGGTGGCGGACGGGGGGGTTCGGGTGAGGGTGCGGGTCCGCCCTCCGGCGGCGCTGGACTCCCGGCCCGGCGCGAGGGACACTCCGCCCATGGACGACCCGCTGGTGACGGCCCTGGCGCAGCTGGTGCGGGACCGCTGGGCGGCCGAGCAGCGGGAGCGGGCCGCCGGGCGCGCCCGGCGGCGGGTGGTGGAGGGCAAGCGATGAGGCGACTGCCGGCGTCGGTGGCGGATCTGCGGGGGCTGCGGGCGGCCCGCTGGGTCCGGGAGTCCACGCCCGGCCAGTTCGACCGCTACGGCCCCGAGTCCCAGGCCGAGATGCAGGACCGCGCCATCGCGCGCCTAGGCCTCATCGACACCGGCCTCGCCTGGCGGGCCGCCCACTCCGGGCGGACGGTGTACCGGTCGGCCGCCATGGCCGGGGTGCTCGACGCGGCCCGGCGCGGCGAGTACGACGTCCTGCTCGTCGGCTACGTGTCCCGCTGGCAGCGCAACCTGCGCCAGACGCTCAACCTGCTCGAGGACGAGCTGCACCCGGCCGGCGTCGCGGTGTACTTCGCCGACGAGGAGATCCTCTCGTCCTGCGAGCGCCACTGGGACCAGCTCGTCGAGGAGGCCAAGGACGCCGAGCGCTACAGCCGGCGCCTCAGCCGCCGGGTCGCCGAGGGGCTCTCCACCAAGCGCGCCGTCCAGCACGACCCGGGCGGGCGCCCCCCGTACGGGTTCCGGCGGAACGCGGCGAAGCTCGTCGAGCCCGACCCTGAGCGGCTCCCCACGGTGGAGCGGGCCTTCGCCCTCTCCGCCGCCGGCCACACCGACGCCCAGGTGGCGGCCGCGGTGGGGCTCCCCATCTTCACCGTGCGGGGCATGCTCACCTCGCCCCTGTACGTCGGGCGCCTGCGGGACGGGACCCCGGCGCACTGGCCGGCCGTCGTGGACGAGGCCGTATGGGAGCGGGTGCAGGCGGCCCGGGCGCGGCGGGCCACCAACACCGGGCGTCCGGCCGACCCGCGCCGCCCCTATGCCCTCTCGCGGCTGCACTGCGCCGCCTGCGGGACGCGCCTCACCGGCGACACCGGCTACTACCGCCACCGCAACGTCTGCCCGGCGTTCGTGGCCGCCCGCCCGCCGCGGGCCCGCCGCGGCCGCGGCCGCTCGGCCGGGCACGCCTACCCGATGGACCTCTACGAGCAGGTCGTCGAGGGGATCCTCGGCAAGGCGGCGCTGGGCGCCCCGACCCTCGCCGCCGTGGTCGGGGCCGTGGCCCCGGCCAAGCTCCGCGCCAACGAGGCCGCCCTCGACCGGGTGGCACGCGAGCGCGAGCGCGCCGCGGTGGCCTTCGTGCGGGACCGCGACACGGCCGCGCTCGAGGCCGCCATGCGGCGGCTGGACGCCGAGGAGGCGAGCGCCCGCCAGCCGCGAGAGGATGCGGGCGTGCCGGCGGACAAGGCCGTGGCGTTCCTCAGGGACCTGCCGGCGACCTGGGCCAAGGCGCGCGGCGGGGCGGGGCGCCAGCTCGTTGCGGACGCGCTGTTCGAGCGGATCGAGGTCCTGGGGCTGCAGGAGGCGACGGTGCACCTGTCCGACCACGCCGTGCGGCACGGCTTCGCTGAGGTGCTGCCGGGGGAGTTCGGAGTATCCGTAAGTGGTCGGGGCGAGAGGCATTGCCCCGCGACCACCGACCTTCCGGTCACGATGCGGCTCGCCGAGCCGCCGGAGCCGTTCGATTGGCTCCGCTCCGCATGACGCGCCGGCCGTCACCGGCCAGCCGGCTAGTGGTGGCTCGAAAGGATTCGAGCCTCGGGTAGTCGGCTCATCCGCGGCTGCACGGTCGTGATGGGCGGCGACCAACGGCACGTGGACGCCACCCTGACGGCCTGACCCCATTCGGCTGCCGACCGATGCCCCGGACACGATGGATCCCGCCCGGGCCGGATTCGAGCTGAGAGGACGCGTCCCATGCGCTTCCTGCGCACTTGAGGCGACTCGCGAGCGTGTGGGCCGCAAACTCGGCCACTCGCCCTGTTCGTGGGGGTGTCACAAGGTGGCAGTTGGGGTGGAACCCGGCGATCAGGCTGCGGTAGGTGTCGTGCACGGACGCGTCGCAATCGAGCGTGATGGCGCCGGCAGCGGCAAGCTCGGCGGCGCGCTCGTGCGACTTCCGGAGTGCAAGCTCCAGGGCGTCAGCCGTCGAAGATGCTGTCCCAGGCGTCCATGTTTTCGGGGTAGAACCACCGCTCCACCTGCCGCCCGCCGCGGAAGTGGAAGACGCTGGTCACCCGAACCTCGACCTCCACTCCAGGCCGGCGTGCACCCATGTGGCTCAGAGCGCAGACATGCTCGTCGTTGCCGAACACGTCGTGCTCACGGAGGGTGACACCGTGCTCGGTCGCTCGGCCGAGGAAGGCGACGACCTCGTTGAGACCGTGGATGTCCCCGGCCATCGAGTGTCGACCGGGCACGTGCCAGACGACGTCCTCTGCGACAAGGGACCGGATCGCATCGAAGTCTCGGGCGCGGAAGGCGTCAGCGGTCCGTCGGTACGCGGTCGCGTTCGGGTGCTCCGGGGTGTCCATGGGCGCGCTCCGTTCTGTGTTGGAGCAGCCATCCTGCCCGATGCGGCCAGATCATGCTCGACCGCACGTGGGCACCGACCCGTACGTCCAACGCCCCGCGCGGGCGCCTCGGGCGGCAGCGTCCCTTGACGGTCAGCGAGGTCCTGAGCAGAGCGTGACCCCCGAAATCGTGCGGGTGTGCGTGGCCGCCGTGAGGGGAATAGAGCCTCCACTACCCGGCAGATCCGCGGCTGCACGGTCGTTATCGGAGTCCAGCGTTCATCGCTAGGGCTGGATCGCATCGCATAGGAGCGCGACTACGCGGCGTCGCTCAGGAAGACGATCCGCCCGGTGGCCGAAGAAGGACCCACGCAGCAGCGGCCGCAAGACGTGAACAACGCGATCCGGTCAGTTGGCCTTCGACCTCGGCATGGGCTCCACTCCAGGGGTCAGCACCCTCTGGCCTGTAGAAGGCGTCCAAGTCCATCGACCGGGCGAAGTCGACCGGAAAGGACACGATGCTCTTGATGGCCGCCTCTTCCGGGTCGAGGATCGCATCGCTCCCAGCGCCAGCCTGAGCCAGCCTTGCCTCCACGTAGGCCGAGAACGCTCGGATGCCGGGCGTATCTCGGCTCCGCGAAAGAGGCCGCTCGCCGGCTTCCACCCGCCCTCGTTGTCCGAGACGACCTGAGTGGGGTGGACCTTCCGCAGCAGGAGGGCGCCCCCCTCGACCCTCTCTTCGGCCATGGTGCTCGCTCGCGGCTGTCAGACGGCGCGGAACGCTCCCAACTGGTCCTCTACGAGTCGTGCGTCTGCCGGGAGCTCGCCCTCCCATTCTTCGCCGCTCGCTTCGTCGAGGTAGTTGGCGAGCACCGGCTCGTCGCGAGGCGGAACGTAAAGCACCAGCTGGCGCACGCCCCGATGCCACTCGATCGTTACGCCGCCATCCGACACGGGCACGATGCTTGGACGCATCACGGACTGAGCCAGCAGATCGAGGACGACTCGGTAGGCGTAGTCAATGGACACGAGCGCCGGGACCTTGCCTTGCTCCCCGTCCCACCCATGAGCGAGCGCGCGCAGTTGCTCGACCTGTTGGACGACGATTTCCCTATCTCGCCGGAGGCGCCACTCCCGCAGCTCCGTGACGTTGCTGGTCGCCGAACTCGCGATCGGCGCCTGGTAGCGACGGTCGACGTCGCGATCCGACAGGTATCGCGGTTCGGCCGTGAGCGCCAACGTCATCGTGTTCTCCCCCATCGGCGGTGCATGGCTTCAGTCGTGACGTCCCCGAAGGATCGCACAACCCACGCTCGAGCGACATCGAAGAGTGCGAGCACTCCGTCGACGTCGCGCGACGGCACGGGCCCGCGTGCGGTGACCTGCAACGAGAGAATCGAAGCGTTGTCGGTTGCACGAGTGGCCGTTGCCGCGTTGATTGTCAGTGTCCCGGCGAGACTCGAACCGATCATGAAGGGCATACGGACGGCGAGCGTGCCAGCATCAGGCTCAAGCGGGAAGCCACTAGCAGACCGATCGAAGAACTTGACGACGTCGCCCAGCACCAACCCGTCCTCGAGCGGGATGTGGTTGATGTACGTCACTTCGCCAGCAGTCGGCTCCATCGAGCCGATGCCCGCCTCGCCGACGTGAGCAGATAGCCGCTCAAAGTCGGCACGGAACGACTCACGTAGCGCGGGATAGCGTGGATACTCCTCGGTCCCGTCGACCTTCCGCCAGTTGCGACCGAAGAAGTCGTTCTGCACTTGGATGAGGTCGGTCTTGGCCTCATTGAGGAACCAAAGCCTTGGGGTGGGCATCTGGGTCAGCATCCGGATGGTGGGCTGGCCGCTCGGGTCGGGCTGTCCACGGTCAAGCCGACCCTGCTCCTCGACCACCGGGAAGCGCTCCGCGTACAGCGCCCGCCACGCGTCGATCACGGCGACGAGGCCCATGCGGGGTAGGGTGCGGAAGTCAGCAGACAGCGCGACCTCCACGACAGGCGGCGATGCGAAGTCGAGGATTGGCCCGGGACCGGTTCCGTGCACGTCAACCATGCTGCTGGGTCGTGACGTCTGCATGTGTATGTGCAATCTAGCGGTTCTAGCGGGCTGGGGCATCTGCTGTCTGGCAGATCCGGGGGTGCGCGGTGTCGATCGGCTGTCGCCTGGGGCCCCGTCGACCTCATCCCTGACCGCTTAGGCCCCTCGGTCAACTGACCGATACCGGCGCGGGGGCGCCGGGTCGACCATCAGATCGTGGTCCGCCTCCCCGATCCGATCCGCCCCGCCGCGGCGGGGTGTTTCCTACTGGTCGGCCGCACCCTCCCCAGTGCCGACC
The DNA here is from genome assembly GCA_021812735.1 of Chloroflexota bacterium. The sequence continues at coordinate 5,145 of JAKAMV010000694.1, forward strand.
CGGCCCGCCCCGTCCGATATCGGGGCACCTCCCCCTCCCACGCCTCGCGATGCGACGGACCCGCCTGACGTGGCTGCCGTGGGCGACGACGCGACGGGCCTCACGCAGCGCGAGCTGCTGATGGAGATGCGGGAGGACATCAGGGGGCTCAGGGCCAGCGTCGACGCGATCGCCAAGGACCAGGCGCTCGGCGTCGAGCGGCGAGCTGCCATGCAGCGCTCCGCCGACTCGATCTACACCCGTCTCGACGGGCACGACCGCGACCTCGACCGCATGCAGGCGTGGCAGGACCGCGCCGACGGCGCGCTCGTTCTCGCGCGCTGGGCACTCGGCGCGTCGCTCGTCTCGCTGGTGGCCGTCGC
>JAKAMV010000695.1 GCA_021812735.1 Chloroflexota bacterium
CTGACCACAGCTCTCTTCGTCGGCATCGAGCTGAGCCGTGGGTAGGCGCCTAGGTGCCGGGCAGGTGCCGCACGGCGGGGCCCCCGCCGGCTGGCTCGACGTCGGCGTGAACCTGAACCCGTTCGGCGTCCCCGAGCCCGTCCGTCGCGCGCTCACTGGCGTCCGGTTCGACCGCTACGCCGACCTGGATCCGTCAGCGGCCGCGCGGCACCTGGCCGCCGACGCTGGGGTCCCTCCTTCCCGCGTCCTATTGACGGCGGGTGCCAGCGAAGCTCTCCGGCTGATCGCGACAGCACTGCTTCAGCCAGGTGTGCGGGCCCTGATTGCCGGCCCGACCTACGGCGAGTACCGGCGACTGGCCGCCCAGCGCGGAGCCGCCGTGGAGGAGCTTCGCGCCACGGCCCCAGCCTTCGATCCGCCGATCGACGCACTGGAGCGCGAGCTGCGCCGCCCGGATCCGGTGATCGCCTTCATCTGCGACCCCAACAACCCCACCGGGCGAAGCATCGCCCGCGGGGATCTGCACCGGCTGACATCGGCCCTCGAACAGTCCACGGATCGGGGCCCGCGACTCCTCGTCGTCGATCAGTCGTTCGGACCATTTGCCACAGCCCGGCCGTCGGCAGCAGAGCTCCTCGCCCCTGGTCGCGTCGTCCTGGTCCGCTCACTCACGAAACTCCTGTCGAGTCCCGGCGTTCGCGTGGGCTACGTCCTGGGTTCGCCCCGCCTCCTCGCGCGGCTCCGGGCGGTCCGGGACCCCTGGTCGGTCGGCGCTCATGCGATCGCTGCGGCGTCCGCGGCGAGCTGGACGCTCGATCCTGCGGCGAAGCGGGAGCTTTCAGCATGGCGACAGGCGCTCGCCGACGGGCTCAGGACGCGCGGACTGCGACCGTGTCCGTCCGACGCGAACTACCTCTTGGTCGAGGTCGGGCCCGGTGCCGAAGTCCTCGTGGCGCGAGCGGCCCGGCGGCGCATCGGCATCCGCTGGTGCGCCAGCTTCGGATTGCCGGAACACGTGCGCGTCGCTGTCCGGCCTCCTGCCGAACAGGCGCGTCTGTTCGACGCGCTCGACGCGATTCTGCCCACCCTGATGGAGTCTTCGCGCTCATGAACGGCCTGCCTCTTCGCCGATTCGGCCCCGCTGACAAGGTCGCGCCGGCCGGCCCGGGGCGGACCCTCGGCTCCCCGGCACCCGTCGCGCGCGTGGCGACCGTCTATCTCATCCGTCACCCGGCCACCGCGTGGTCAGGCGTTCGGTACGCGGGACGAACCGACGTTCCACTGAGCCCCGCAGGTCGGCGGCAGGCGGCCGCAAACGCCGCCGAGCTGGCTTTCCGGATCACGGGCCACGTGGCCATCGTCTCGAGCCCACTCATCCGCGCGCTCGAGGCCGCGCAGCGCATCGCGGAGGCCTGTCGCGCGACGCTCGTCGTCGACCCCCGCTGGCGGGAGGTCGATTTCGGGGCCGCCGAGGGGGCGACGTTCGACGAGTTGGCCGCATCATGGCCGGCCCTCGCCGAGCGGTTGCTGCGCGGCGAGCGGAGGATCGACTGGCCGAGCGGCGAGCCGTGGCACGAGCTGCGGGCGCGTGTCGCGTCGGCGTGGAGCGATCTACTCGATGCGCCGTGCGATGTCGGCATCGTCGTATCTCATGGGGGCCCGATCAGCGTTGCGCTCGAACTCGCTCTTGGAGACGCGGCCCCGGCGGCCGGCGCGATCGTCGGACCCGGCGAGGCCCTGGAGCTGGCCGTCGACGGGCGCTGCCAGCTCGTGCGTCGCTGGACCACCGGTCGATGAGCGCTCGGTCGGCGTTCCCCGCCACATTGGCACGCCGGTCCGCGGCCCACCCGGAGGCGCCATGGTCGCCAGGGTCCTGATGGTCCAGGGCACCGCCTCGTCGGTCGGCAAGAGCGTCCTCGTGGCGGCCCTCTGCCGCATCTTCCGTCAGGACGGGTACCGGGTCGCCCCGTTCAAGGCCCAGAACATGTCCCTCAACTCCGCCGTCACCGCGGACGGGTACGAGATCGGCCGCGCGCAGGCCGTCCAGGCCGCGGCCGCCCAGATCGAGCCGAGCGTGGACATGAACCCGATCCTCCTCAAGCCCGAGGCAGATGCTCGGTCGCAGCTGGTCGTGCTCGGACGCCCGGTGACGAGCCTCTCCGCCCGCGACTACTACGCGCGCCGGGCGGCGCTCTGGGAGGTGGTCGTCGGAGCGCTCGACCGTCTGCGCGCGGCGTACGACCTGGTCGTCGTCGAGGGAGCGGGCAGTCCGGCCGAGGTGAACCTGAAGGGCGCCGACATCGTCAACATGCGGGTGGCCCGGTACTCCGGGGCACCGGTACTCCTCGTCGCCGATATCGATCGGGGTGGGGTCTTCGCCGCGCTGGTGGGGACGCTGGCGCTGCTCGAGCCGGACGAGCGGGCCCTGGTGGCGGGACTCGTGATCAACAAGTTCCGCGGCGACCGCCGCCTCCTCGATCCGGGGCTGGAGTTCCTGGTCCGGCACACCGGCAAGCCCGTCCTCGGCGTCGTCCCGTACCTGGCCAACCTACGGATCGCCGATGAGGATTCGGTGGCCCTGGAACAGCGTCGGCCGACGGGCGACCGCGAGCCGGTCACGCGTCACGGCGTCGCAACCGTCGGTGCGGCGCCGCCGTCGCCCGACCCCCGTCTCGAGATCGCCGTCGTGCGGCTCCCGAGGATCGCCAATTTCGACGACTTCGATCTCCTCGCAGCCGAGCCGGCGGTCCACCTACGCTACGTCGAGCGGCCGGAGGAACTCGAAGCGACGGACCTCGTGATCCTGCCCGGGAGCAAGACGACGGTCGCCGACCTCGGCTTCCTGCGCGCGACCGGGCTGGCCGAGCGGATCGTCGGACTCGCCCGGTCGGGGACGCCCGTCTTAGGTGTCTGCGCCGGCTACCAGATGCTCGGGCTGTCGCTGTGGGATCCGCGGGGTGTCGAGTCTTCGACGCCCGAGACGAGCGGTCTCGGGCTCCTACCGGTGCATACCACCTTCCATCCAGAGAAACGAACCCGTCGGGTGCGGGCGAGGGTGGTCACGCGTGAGGGGTTCTTCGGTGGCCTGTTCGATACGACCGTCGAGGGCTACGAGATCCACATGGGTTCGACGACGACCGACGGCCCGCCGCTCTTCCGGGTCGAAAGCGATGGGGAGGAAGAGCGCCTCGATGGGTGCGTCGCTCTCGGCGGGACCATCGCCGGAACATACCTTCACGGCCTCTTCGAGGGTTCCGCTCCCAGGCGCGCGCTGATCGAGTGGCTCGGGGCGCGTCGCGGCCTGCCGCTGACGGCCGGAGCCGTCGGGTCGCCGGATGCCGAGTATGACCTGCTGGCCGACGCGGTCCGGGCGAACCTCGACCTGGGGGCTATCCGTCGTCTCATTGGGTCCGCGGAGTAGGCGGTGGGCAGGATCGTGCTCGTGACCGGCGGTGCCCGAAGCGGCAAGAGCGCCTTCGCCGAGACGCTCGCAGCGCGGCGGGGCGAGCGCGTCGTCTATCTCGCGACGGCGACGATCGGCGATGCCGAGATGGAGGAGCGGATCGCCCGCCACCGGGCGCGGCGACCGGCCGGCTGGGTGACCCTGGAGGCACCCCTAGACATCTTGGCGAGTCTCGCTGCGGTGGCCTCCGGGATCGAGGTCGTGCTCGTCGACTGTCTCGCCGTCTGGGCCGCAAATCGGCTGTTGGCGATCGGGGAGCCGGCCAGGGAGGGGTGGTGGGGCCAGGTGGCTACCCTCGAACGCGCCCTGACGCAGGAGCTCGACCTGCTCGTCACGACCGCACTGGTCGCAGCTTGGGATCTCCTTCTCGTCACGAACGAGGTGGGCTTCGGCGTCGTGCCGCCGACCGAGCTCGGCCGAGCGTACCGGGATCTCCTCGGCAGACTCAACCAGGTCGTCGCCTCCCGGGCGGACGAGGTCTACCTCGTCGTTGCGGGGCTGGCGCTCGACGTGAAGCAGCTGGCGGCGGAGACTCAGCGTGGTTGAGACGGCGGAGCGGCGCGGCGGGTGGTTCGGGCGGACGGGGACAACCCGGGACCACTGGCGTCTTCGGTGGTCTCGGCCATGGGGGTCGCGGACTCCGAGCGCCCACAGTGCCCGGCCTACGATCGACGGTCGATGATCCCGCGCATCGTCATCGCAGGCACGTCGAGCGGCGTGGGCAAGACCACCGTGACGGTCGGCCTCGCCGGGGCCCTGCGCAAGCGCGGGCTGCGGGTCGCCGCCTTCAAGTGCGGACCGGACTACCTCGATCCGACGTATCACATCCGGGCCGCCGACGCGCCCTGCCACAATCTCGACAGTTGGATGATGGGGCGCGTGGGGGTGGTCGCCACGTTCCAGCGCGCCTCGCAGGGGGCCGACATCGCCCTCATCGAAGGCGTGATGGGCCTCTTCGACGGCGCGTCACCGACGGGCGAGGACGGGTCGACCGCCGAGATCGCGAAGTGGCTGCGCGCCCCGGTCCTGCTCGTCTGCGACGCGTCTGGAATGGCCCGCAGTGTTCAAGCTCTCGCCCGCGGCTTCGCGACGTTCGACGCCGACCTCCATGTCGCTGGCCTCGTCTGCAACCGGGTCGGGAGCCGCGGGCACCTGGACCTCCTGCGCGAAGCCGTCGGCAACTCACTCCCGATGGTGGGCGGACTTCCCGAAGAACGTGCCCTGGCCTTCCCGGAGCGACACCTGGGGCTTCGCAGTGCCGACCGAGCGGCGGTACCGCAACGCGTGTTTGCCGCGTGGGCCGAGCGGGTTGCCGAGTGGCTCGACGTCGACACGATCCTGGCGATCGCACGAGCCGCTGGACCGCTCCCGGAGGTCCCGGCCGAGGACCGGACCGCCCAGGCCGGCCCACGCACCCGCATCGGCCTCGCCCTCGATGAGGCCTTCCACTTCTACTACGACGACAACCTCCGTCGCCTCGAGGGCCTCGGGGCGGAGCTGGTGCCCTTCTCGCCGGTCCACGACCCGCGGCTTCCCGACGTCGACGGTCTCTACTTCGGTGGCGGCTACCCGGAGGTCCACGCCAAGGCGCTGTCCCGGAACACCGGCATGCTCGGTGCCGTTGCGGCGTTCGCCGCGAACGGGGGGCCGATCTACGGCGAGTGCGGCGGCCTCATGTACCTCTGCAACGGCATCCGGACAACCGAGGGACGGCTACATTCGATGGTTGGGATCATCCCGGGAGTGGCCCGCATGCGTGGCGGCCTCCAGGCGCTCGGCTATGTGGAAGTGGTCACCCTGGATGCCACGGTGCTTGGGCCACCTGGATCGCACTTCCGGGGCCACCAGTTCCGGTATTCGGACGTTCAGCTCGAAACCGATGTCCAGCATGTCTACGCCGTCCGGCGCCACCGCGACGGTGCCGTGTTCAGGGAAGGCTATCGCGTCGGGAATACGCTCGCTTCGTACGTCCATGCCCACTGGGCATCGAACCCGCTGATCGCCCGGGGACTGATCGACGCGTGCGTCGCGCATGCGAGGCG
>JAKAMV010000696.1 GCA_021812735.1 Chloroflexota bacterium
TGCGCGAGGCCAAACCGCAACTACGCCCGTGCGTCCAGACCCCAGAAAGTCCAGGGCTGAATGTCCTGGACGAAGAAGCAGTAGAGCGCGCGGCCAACTCCCGCCAGGACCAGGGCGTCTCGCAGCGGGCGATGGAACCTCGCCAGCCTCGCCGCCCCGAACCAAATCCGCATCAACCCTCCATGGCCGCAGGGCTAGAGGGTCGCACACCCGACCTGCAGCGGAACCGGCCCGGGCGGTTCGGCGCGTGTAGTACAAACGGCGGGTAGCCCGTCACGGTGCGCTCCGGCACCATGGGCAGAACCACCAGAGGGAGGAGCCTTTGAACGACGCCGCCGCTCCGCCGAAACCAACCGCGCTCGTCGCGGTAATTATCCCCGCCCTCAACGAGGCAGGAAAGATCGGCCGCGTCCTCGACAAGGTGCCACGAGACGGGTGTTTCGACACCTTTGTCGTGGACGACGGCTCGACAGACGGCACGGGCGACGAGGCTTGGGAGCACGGGGCGACGATCGTGATCCGCCACGCCCAGCGCGGGGGTGTCGGCGCCGCGATCCGAGATGGATGGAGGGCCGCCCTCGAGCGGGGCTACCCGTTCCTAGCGCTCGTCTCCGGGGACGACCAGCATGATCCGGCGGAGCTGGCGAGAGCGCTGGACACGTTGCTCGAGACCGGCTCGGACTACGTGCAGGGCTCTCGGTGGATGCGGGGCGGGCGCGTCGAGGGTCCCATCGGCGGGCGGTCGTCGGGCACGCGCTTCTACTCGCTCGTGTTCAGCGCGCTCGTGCTCAAGAGGGTGACCGACGCCACTAACGGCTTCCGCCTCTTCCGGGCTGACATCCTGCGCGACCCGAAGATCGACATCGAGCAGCATTGGCTCGACAGCTACGAGCTCGAACCATACGTGCTCTACAAGGCGGTCCGTCGCGGTTACAGGGTTCGCGACGTGCCCTGTACCGTCAGGTATCACGCCCGCGAGGGCTACACGAAGATGCGGGGCATCAAGGACTGGTGGCGGCTCTTCCGCCCGGCCATCCTGCTCCGCGCGGGCGTGAAGCGATGATCCAGAGCCCGACTCCATCATTCGCGGGCCGGCGTGTCCTGGTGACCGGGGGCGCCGGCTTCGTGGGCAGCATGCTGGTACGCGGGCTGGTGGACGCCGGTGCGAAGGTCACCGTCCTCGACGACCTGTTCACCGGGAACGCCGAAGTGCTGCCGACGGCCGCGCAGCTGGTCGTGGGCTCGGTCGAGGACGCCAGGATCGTCAAGGACCTCGTGGCCCGGTCGTCGATCGTCTTCCACCTAGCCGCACGCAACATCATCGCCTCCACCAAAGACCCCCAGTCGGACTTCTCGACCAACATCGGCGGCACGCTGAACGTGCTGATGGCCGCCCGCGAGAGCTCGCTCGACCGCGTGGTCTACACGGGCTCGACGTCGATCTACGGCAACCCGCGCTCCATCCCGATCAACGAGGAGGACGGCATCCAGCCCCTGTCGCCCTACGCGGTGAGCAAGCTGAGCGGGGAGAACTACGCGCTCGCGTTCTACGAGAGCTACGGCACGCCGGTGTCGATCGTGCGCTACTCCAACGTGTACGGCGTCGGCCAGCGGCCAGACAACCCGTACTGCGGCGTCATCAGCAAGTTCTTCGCCGCCGCGTACGACGGCGCGCCGCTGATGATCCACGGCGACGGCGAGCAGACGCGCGACTTCACCTACATCGACGACGCGGTGTCGGCCACGATGCTGGCTGCCATCCACCCGCGCGCCGAGGGGGAGGTCTTCAACGTCGGGACCGGCATCGAGACCTCGGTCAACGATCTGGCGCGCCTGGTGGGCGAGGCCACCGGCCGCGAGCTCGACATTCGACACGTGGACCGGCGCGACATCGACAACATCCGTCGACGGGTGGTCAGCATTGAGAAAGCCCGGCGCATGCTCCGCTGGGCGCCTCAAGTCACCCTGCGGGAGGGCCTGCGCCGCACGGCGGCGTGGATCGAGAAGCCCGGGAAGCCCTGAGGGGGACCCGCTGCGATCCTGCTTCCTGCCGAGCCCGCAGGCGGGCCCTAGGTGCTCGCGACCTCCATGCGCGCGCCTGGCGAGGGAAGGCGAGGGGGGTGCCACCAGACGTAAGGGAAAGGGCCGTCCCTGATTGGGCTAGGCTCGGTCCAGCTGGACGGGGCGCGCCATCACGCTCGCGGCAATCTGAATGGCGACGCACCGTAGCTGGGTGCCGAAGCGGTCGCGGCTTGCGACCTAGGCCGCCGCCTCGTCTTCCTCCTCGTCGGCACCACTCTCCCCTGACTCCAGTCCAGCAGGCTGAGGACGAGATGAAGCCTCGTCGTCAGGGCCGCGCCCGCCCGCCGGCCAGGCCACCGGGGCGAGGAGGGCATAGAGGAGCACGAACCAGTTGATGCTGACGGAGGGCGACCCGCAGATCATCGTCACGATGGCAGCCGTGTAAGCCCACGCGGGACGGTGCCGCAACGCGAAGACCGCGCCAAGCCCTCCGAACGCGAACATGGTGGGGAGCCAGCGCGCGAGCACTGCGGGCGCCCCGAGGTAAGACGCGATGCCTCCCAGTGATAGGGGGCTCGGTGAGAAGGCGGTGCCACCCGCAAGCAGCCGCAGGTACTCGACGTGGCTGTCAAGACCCGCGCCCACGATGCTGATCGCGAATGCGGCCGATCCTGCAACGATCGCCGAGATGAGTGCGCGGCGCCGTCTCGTCGTCAGAAGCCACCAGACGAGAACCGCTGGCGTGAGCTTGACTGCCGTCATGACCGCCGAGATCCCGCCGCTGGCAGCTTCCCGCCGCCTCGAACCGAGCCGCCACACGAGGATCGACCCGAGCAGGATCATCGAGTTCAGGTTCCCGACACCGATCTCATAGACCGTCGGGATCATCAATACCGCGATGGCGGCCGCCATGACGATGGGCCTGAGCCGCCGCGCGAGCATGGCCAGCGAGGTGGCCAGCGCAAGGAGCTGGAGAACCCACCAGAGGTAGGCGCCGGCATCGCCGAACAGCGCGAAGAAGCGGAACACCACCGCGATCGGCGGGGGCGACACGAGAGGGACAGTCCAGTACGGGGGGTTGAGGGCAACCGGGCGGTCTCCGGGCGAGAGAGCGTAGAGGTTGTGTCCCGCGTTGAGCCGTTCGCCCGCAGCCAGGTATGTGAAGGCGTCGCCGGGGATCACGCCACGCTCGAAGTAGATGAGCTGGACTGCAACCGTCAGGCCGAGCGACAGCACAAGCGCAATTACGCCAACTCGCCTGTCATGCAAGAGCGCCAGGGACGCGGACTGGAGACCGCCACCTGCCACGCGGGAGGGCCCCATCACCTCTCGGCCACGCGGGTCAGGCCCGGGTGGTGACCCAGTAGCGCTCGGCGGCGCCGTTGGGGACCGACCCCATCGCCGCCGTGCGCGCGGCGAACGACCTGACCGCGTCGGCCATGGCCGGCACCCCGCCGAACAGCCGGTCCATCTGGCTCTCGTACAGGGCGATGCCGCGGATCTTGCGCTCCAGCACGTCCGACACGTCGCTGAACTCACCCTCGAGCGAGACGTTGGCGGGCAGGGCGGCGAACGCGCTCGGCGGCAGGTCCTCGAGGCGGGCGAAGTCCTCCCAGTGCGCGTACGGGAAGTCCTCGTAGAAGACCATCCGCCCGGCGTACGAGGGGAACGGCATCGTCCACGACGGCTGGTCGGCCAGCAGCGCGAGGCCCGCGTCCCGGGCGAGCTGGTGGTCGACGTGGCCGCCGATGCCCATGGGGAGGTACACCCGCGACGGCTCCAGGCGCGCGAGCTCGCGGCGCAGCAGGTCCACGGGCGCCGGGTCGTCGGCCCGGGGGGCGCCCAGCAGCTGGTCGTCGCCCTCGTAGCCGCGGAACACCGCGTCGGGGAGGTCCAGGAACACCGTGGACACCTCGGCGAAGGCGGCGTACCGCTCGTCCTCGAGGCGGCGCTGGGCCATCGTCTCGCCGGCGCCCGCCGCGTCGAGGCGCTCCTGCGTGAGGACCGCGCCCTGGGTGGGCAGGTCGTCGAGCAGCGGCTGGCCCTCGTGCGGCTGGTTGTGGATGGCGGCGCGCCGGTACCACGAGGAGCGCTGCCAGAAGCGCTTGGCGGCGGCGTCGGCGTCCGCCTGGGTGGCGGCGAGGCCCTCGCGGCTCGCCTCCCACGGAGCGGCGGCCGCATCCTCCGGGTAGTCCGACGCCAGGTGGGCGCGGTTGAACGCCTCCGTCGCCGGCCACACCGCCTTGGTGCCGAAGCCCAGCGCCTCGCGCTGGTACGGGGTGAGGCCCTCGGTGCTGCCGGTTCCCGAGTACAGCGTCAGGATGGTGACGTTCTGGCCCAGCTCCCGCAGGCTGGCGATGAGTCCGCCGCAGCTGAGCGCGGCGTCGTCCGGGTGCGGTGCGACGAAGACGTGGGTCATGGCCCGCGAGTATAACCGGGCGTGGTGCGGGTCACGACGCCCGGTTCCGGGGGGCCGAGCGCTGCTTCCCCGCGTGGGCAGGAGCGCCCGGCTGACCCGGCCGGTGGCTCAGCGCGCGGCCAGCGTCCGGTTCAGCTCGCCGAGGGCGACGGCGCGGCGGAGGCCGGGGCGGCGGTCGAAGGGGAGGCGGAGGGGGAGGCGGGCGCCGCCGAGGCCGGGGCCGAGGCGCCGGCGCTCGCGGAGGGCGCGGCCGACGACGACGACGGGACGACCGAGGAGGAGGGCTCCAGGCTCGGCGCGGCCGACGACGGGGACAGCGACGGGGCGGCGGTCACCACCGGGGTGGGCGTGGGGAACAGGCCCGTCACGAAGCCCGAGTGGCCGAAGAAGATGGCGTTCACGAAGATCAGAGCGAAGACCGCCACCACCGCGAGGACGAACCAGCCGGAGAAGCGGTCGTCCACCCGGACGGCGCGCTCCGACGCCGTGAGGGGCGCCGGCCCGGCCTTGGGCACTCCGCGGAGGCGCCGACCGCCCGCCGCGGGGACGGCGGTGGCCGCCTGCGACGGCGAGATCGGGACGGCGCCCTCCTCCTCGTCCTCCAGGTCCTCCTCGTCCTCGAGCTCGTCGAGCTCGTCCTCGTCCTCGTCGAGCTCGTCCTCGAGCTCGTCCTCGTCCTCGAGCTCCTCGTCGTCAACGGCGCCGTCGGCGCCCTCGGCGGCCGCGGCGTCGCGCTCCTTCTCGGTCATAAGGGTGGTCGGTCTCCTGTTCGCGGGCGGCGCGTCAGCCGCGACTCGCGCGGCCGACAGTGTACCGAAGCTCGGCGGCCGTGCGGACGCCGCATCGGGTCACGCCTCGCGGACGGCCCGGACGAACAGCCCTCCGACGCCCGCCGCGATGGACATCACGCCCCCCAGGGCGATCACCGGCCCGGCGCCCAGCGGCCCCATCAGCAGGCCCCCGAGGCCCATCGCCACCGACATCCCGCCGAACACGAGCGCGAACCGGAAGCTCACCACGCGGCCGATCAGTCCGGGCGGCGTCCGCTCCTGGAACATGGTCTG
>JAKAMV010000697.1 GCA_021812735.1 Chloroflexota bacterium
GGCGGGCCGCGGCGCAGCGCCTCGTCCCACGCCCGCCAGCCGGGGCCGGCGCCGTGCATGCCCGGCTCGAACACACGCCCGACCTGGAACCGCTCGATCACGCTCGCGAGCCCGGCCGCGTGATCCTCGTGCGGGTGGGTCAGCACCACGATGTCGATCCGGCGGTCCCAGGGCGGGATGATCGCGTCGAGCTCGGTGAGCACGCGGTCGGGGTCCGGGCCGCCGTCGACCAGCATCCGCGCGCCGTCGCGGCTCTCGACGAGGATCGCGTCGCCCTGGCCGACGTCGAGCATGACCAGGCGGTCTGGCCGCCCGACCGAATCGGCCGCGGCGAGCGCCGTGACGGCCACGGCGGTGGCTGCGGCTAGGAGGGCCGCCCGCTCGAGCGCGGTTGCCGGGCGGCCAAGGCGGCGGGACCCGGCCGCACGCCGCGTCGAAGGGCGTGGCGCCGTGGCCTGGCGTGGACCCGCAGGTCGAGCCCGCCGCCGACGAGCGCCCCACCGGATCGCGGCCAGCACGCCCACCACGAGACCCGCCGACGCCGCCGAGGCCGGGACGGCAAGGTCCGGCGGGAGGTTGATGGCGGCGAACGGCAGCGCGGCGGCGAACCGGACCACCGCCACCATGACGTGCAGCAGCAGCCAGCCCGGGAGACCCGACACCACGCCGAGGAGGGGCGGGGCGCCCGCCTGCACGAGCCACCCGCCGACGAGCGCGACGCCGCCGCCGGCCATGGCCGCAGGCACGATCGGGACGACCAGCAGGTTCGCCGCGGGTCCCACGAGCGACAGCCTCCCGAACGTCGCCAGCACGTCCGGCAGCGTGGCGGCCTGGGCCGCGAGCGTGATCCCCAGGCCCTCGGCGAGCCAGGCGGGCAGCCGGCCGCCCCACAGCCGCCCGACCGAGGCGCCGAGCGGCGTCGCCCAGGCGAGGAGGCCGGCGGTGGCCATGACCGACAGGCGGAACCCTGCGTCGCCGATCATCGCCGGATCGACCAGGAGCAGCCCCGCCGCTGCCAGCGAGAGCGCGGCCGCCGCCCGGGCTCCCCGGCCGGACGCACGAGCGGCGAGCACGACCCCGGCCATCATGGCGGCGCGGATCACCGACGGCGAAGCGCCTGCCGCCACCACGTACCCGGCGATCACCCCGCCCGTCACCAGCCCGACGACCCGCCGCGGGCGACCGCGCAGGAGCGCCGCGACCACCGCAGCCACAATGGCGATGTTCCAGCCGGAGATCGCCACGACGTGGCTCACGCCCGCGGTCGTGAAGTCCGCCGCGAGGTCGCGGTCCACGCGCTCCCGGAGGCCGATGAGGATCCCCGCGGCGAGACCCGCCTCAGGCTCGGGCAGCGCCAGGCGCAGCGCGTCTCCGGCCCCGTCGCGGACGGCCTGCACCGAGGGCCATGGCGGCGCTCGGACGACCCGGGCGCTCGATGCCCGCAGGCTGCCGGAGGCGCCAGTGCGGACGAGGTACTCGCCGTACGGGTCGTCGGCGGGCGGAGGCTCGAGACGGCCATCGACCTCGACCACGGCCCCGGCTGCCACCCGTGGGAATGTGGGCAGCGTCGCCGCCAGGATCACGGGTGCGCCCGGCGCCTCGACCGCGAGGCGAGCCATCTGGGCCCCGTCCTTCGGGGAGCCCACCGAGACGACCTCGGCGGTCCACGGTCCCGGGCCCGCGCTCCCGAGCGCTGGCAGGGGGGCCGCGGCAGGCGCCAGCGCCAGCCTCAGGGCGATCAGCACCGCGCCGACCGCCGCCGCGCCGACCGCCCGCTGCACCGGTTCGCGACCGCGGTTCGCGAGCGCCTCGCTGCCAGCGAACGCCAGCAGGCCGGCGACGAGGGTGACGACCGGCCACGCCCCTGACCATCCGAGCGCAGCACCCACCGCTACACCGACGGCGAACCACGCTGACCGCGGCAGGCGACGGAGCGACATCAGCCGCCCACCGTCACGAGGTCGCGGATCTTCGCGAGCGTGGCCGCACCGACCACCTTCTTCGCCGCCAGGTCGTCGATCGAGGCGTACGGCCGCCCGCCGATGATCTTGGCCGCCGTCGCGGGCCCCACGCCCGGCAGCGTGTCCAGCTGCTCGGCGGTCGCGCTGTTGAGGTCCACGAGGGCGCCCGGGGCCCGGCTCTCGCCGGGCATGCTCAGTGCCGCCGACGACGGGTCATCGCGGTCCGGCACCTGCACCTTCTCGCCGTCTTGGAGCGGCGCCGCCAGGTTGAGCCCGCGCTCAGCGGCCCGGACGTCAACCCTCGGCCCGTAGCCGCCGGCCGCGTCGATGGCGTCGGCGACGCGCGAACCCGTCGGGAGCCGGTAGACGCCCGGATGCACGACCGCGCCGCTGACCTCTACGACCAGCGGGCGTGGAGACGGCGACGGGGCCGCGACCGCGAGTCCCCCTTGGTCCGCGGCGCCCGCCTCCGTTCTGGCCTCTCCCTCGACGCCGACGCCCGGCACGGGCCTCGCCGCGGCCAGAAGGAACCCGGCGCCAACCGCAACCGCGATCGCCACGGCAGCGACGGCCAGCCAGGGCCGACCACGAGGTTCCGAGTCGGGTGGCGCAGAAGGTTCGGTTGTGTCGACGGCGCGCCACGGGGCGCTGGAGGGCTCCACGGTGGGCAGCTCCCCGGCGGGGCAGGCGGCGGCAGCACGACAGGGCGGTCGGCGCGTCGGGGGGCACGTCCGGCGTGCCGACCGCCCTTGGCCCGGGATCCTAGGCCGGCTGACTTATCTCGGGCTTACGCCCCGGTCCCGCGAGCCGTCGGCCGCCATCGGCGCATCCGCACGAGCGCGAGCGGCGTCCACGCGCGCCGGGCGCTGGGGCTGGGCGGTCGGGGCAGCGGTCAGCGCGCCTGGCCCTCGATCAGGATCGCAGCCGTGCAGGCTGCCTCGGAGAGGGCGTGGCTGGCGTCGCTCAGCGCGCGGACCGGGCGGGCCGCGATCGCACGGAGACGGCTCGGCTGGCGCGGGCCTCCCGGGGCGGCCGCGGCGGCGCGTGCCGCCTGGCGGCGCTGCACAAGCTGCTGAATCTCGCGCTCCCGATCGCTCGCGATCTGGATGGCCAACGGCAAGTTCATCACGAGTGGTGCTCCTGGCTGTCGATCGTGAACCCGTCACGGCTCTCGGACCCGGCGGCGAAGGCAACGACCCCGAGAAGGGCGAGCAGGATGATGAGGGTGAGTACGTCCACGACACGAACTCCGATGGGCCGTTTCGTAACCGGCCAGGATCATCTGAACGGTTATGAATCTACCGCCTTGCGCGTAACCTGTCAATAGCTGTATTGTGGTTACGAGATGAACGCTGAGCACACGCACACCGCCAGCATCGACGTGACGGCCGACTTCCTGAACACGCTCTCGATCGACGACGGTGTGCCCGTGGAGCACCTCTCGGGCGTCGAGGACGCGATCGCCTTCCTGGCCGGGCGCGGGCTGGCCCATGAGGACGCGCTCCGCGGCCAGGCGGCCACCGCCGGCGACCGCGCCTGGCTGGAGCGGGTCCGCCAGACGAGGGCCGCGCTCCGGGCACTGTGGGACGCGGAGGTCGAGCACGGCACCCCCGACGCGACGGCGATCGACACGCTGAACGCCGTGCTCCGGGAGGCGCCGCGGATCGAGCTCGTCGTGGGCGACAGCTGCTGCGGTGTCCGTCACCGCCACACGGCCGACGACCCCACCGGCGAGGCGCTGGCGCGGCTCGTGGAGCCCTTCGTGGCTGCCGTTGCCGCCGACACGACCGATCGCCTGCGGATCTGCGCCAACGACGACTGCCGCTGGGCCTTCGAGGACACGTCGCGCTCAGGACGACGCCGCTGGTGCGATATGACCACGTGCGGCAATGTCGCGAAGGCGCGCCGGCACCGGGCGCGCCAGAGGGCGGGCTCGGCGATCGAGCTCGTGGACGAGGCGGCTCGCTGACGGACGGCGGCCGCCGTTCGACACGGGATGGTCAGGCCACCCCCGCGCCGATCGCAGGCGGCGTGCTGCGGCGGATGCGGACGAGGTGCCATCGCCACACGGCTGCGCGGCCAGCCCGCATCCGAGCCTGCCCCGCGCGCATACTCGTCACACGGTCGT
This sequence comes from Chloroflexota bacterium, assembly GCA_021812735.1. The sequence continues at coordinate 4,090 of JAKAMV010000697.1, forward strand.
CACGCCGCGGGCACTGGCGTCACGCTGCGGGCGATTGGCGTGAGGGTCGGCACATGAGCGTGTCCACAATGGCCCGGCTTGCCGAGGGCGACTCGGCCGAGCCCGATTCCTCGCTCCAGAGTGCGCTGCGGCTGCTCGCGGCCTACATCCCGTCGGAGGCGCTGGCGCTCTACATCGCGGTGCTGGGCCTGCTCAACCCGTCACCAGAGGCCACCGGGACGGACGTCATGGTCGTGCGGCTCATCTGCCTCCTGATCGGGCTGGTCGTCGCGGTGAGCCTGCCCTTCGTGACCTTCAAGGGCGGCAATCTGACGCGGCGCGAGCAGCGCAAGCGCCAGGTGATCGTGGCCGCCCTGGCGGCAGTCGCGTTCGTCGTCTATGCCGCGACCATGCCGTCGTTCTTCTTCAGCGCCACGATCCTGACGATCGGCTTCAGCCAGTGGGCGGCCGTCGCGGCCGTCCTCGTGGCGTTGTTCCTGCCGCTCCTCGCCCGGCGTCTCGGCGTGCGCAAGTAGTCGGTCTGGCCCGGCGGGGCGGCGAGCCGGCGCGCGCTGCCCCGCAGTGCGGGCCTACGACTGCTCGAGCAGAGGCTTGACCTCGGCGGCGAAGCGGGTCATCGACTCCTCGTCGTAGTCGGCCGGGACGCCGGCGATCAGGTGCCGGTAGCCGAGCCGCACCTTCGGCGCCAGCTTCTCGACCACCTGCTCCACGGTGCCCACGGGCTGGTCGGTCCACAGCCGCGGCACGCGGTTCCGCGCGAACGCCGCCTCGAACAGTCGCTGCGCCTCCTTCGGGTCGTCGCGGATGAACACGGTCCCGATCCCCGTCGTGCGCTCGATCGTGGACGGGTCGCGGCCCACGGACTCGCAGTGGCGCAGCAGGACCTCCTCCTTGTGGCGCATCTCGTCCGGCGTCCCGCCGATGTTGTTCATGTCGCCGTACATCGCCACCAGCTTGAGCGTGACCTTCTCGCCGCCACCGCCGATGCAGATCGGCAGGTGGGCCTGGACGGGCCCCGGGAGGTTGCGGACCTGCCTCGCGCGGTAGTGATCCCCAGCGGCGGACGGCTCCTTCCCGTCGAGCATCCCGCGCATCACCGGCAGGGCCTCGCCCAGCCAGCGGAGCCGCTCCGGGAAGCCCGAGCCGAACTCGATCCCGAACGCCTCGTGCTCCTCCTCGAACCACGCCCCGCCGATCCCCAGGATGGCCCGGCCGGCGCTGATGTGGTCGAGCGTCGTCGCCATCTTCGCGGTCAGCGTGGGCGTCCGGAACGTGTTGGCGCCGACCATGAGCCCCACCCGGATGCGCCGCGTCGCGGTCGCCCAGGCGGTGATCGTCAGCCAGCCCTCGTAGTTGGGGCCGTGCGAGTCGCCGACGATCGGGTAGAGGTGGTCCCAGGTCC
>JAKAMV010000698.1 GCA_021812735.1 Chloroflexota bacterium
TCGGCGGCGGTCGCCCGGCGCACGTCGGGCTCGCCCACAACGGCCGCGAGGCGGGCGAGGTCGACGCGGTTGGGGCCCGACACCAGGCACAGGATCGGCTTGCGGTCGTCGCCGCCCGGCGCCACGAACACCAGCGACTTGACGATCTGCCCGATCTCGGCGCCGACGGCCCGCGCGGCATCCTCGGCGGTGTGCGTGCCTTCGGGGAAGACGCGGATGTCGAGCGTCACGCCCTTGCGCGCAGCGGCCTCGACGACACGCTGGACGGCTGGGTGGGCGGGACTCTCGGGCACGGCGGCGAGTCTACACGACGCCCCCCTTCGCCCGCCGGTCGGGCCGGGTACGATCCGACTCATGCCGGACTCCTCCGGGGCGCCCCCGCGCCACGTCCTCGTCGTCGCGGACGGCGACGTGCCCGCGCGGGCCGATCTCGACGCGGCCTGGCCCGGCTGGGCGGATGGCGTGACGGCCGTGGTGGCGGCCGATGGGGGGTACGCGCGCGCCGCGGCCGTCGGCTTCCGGCCCGACGTGCTGGTCGGCGACCTGGACTCGCTGGCGGCCGACCAGGCGGCAGCAGCCGAGGCGTCGGGCGCCGAGGTCCGCCGCTTCCCGCCGGACAAGGACGAGTCCGACACGGAGCTCGCCCTCGCCGAGGCGATCGGGCTCGGCGCCACCCGGATCACGGTGCTCGGCGCCTTCGGGGGCCCGCGCCTGGACCACGCGCTCGCCAACCTGTGGCTGCTGGCCCATCCGCAGCTGGCGGGCGCCGACGTCGTGCTGCTCGATGCCGGCGCCCGCGCGTGCCTGGTCGCGGCGCCCGGTCCGGACGGCGGGCCCGTGACGCGGCATCTGCCGGGCCGGCCGGGCGCGACCGTCTCTCTCCTCCCCTTCGGCGGCGACGCTGACGGCGTCACCACGAACGGCCTGCGCTACGCGCTCCGCGACGAGCCGCTGCGCAGCGGTCCGGCCCGCGGCCTGTCGAACGTCCGCCTCGGATCCGACGCGACGGTCACGCTCCGCCGGGGGAGGCTGCTCGTGGTGGAGGGCCCTGTCTGAGAGCCACGGACGGGAGACGAGGCTATCCTCCGCCCATGAGCATGCCCGATGTGGGCGACGACGCCCCGGATTTCACGCTCCCTGACGAGCACGGCACCCTCCACCGTCTGGCGGACCGCCGCGGCAAGTGGACCGTCGTGTACTTCTACCCGGCCGACGACACTCCCGGCTGCACCACCGAGGCCTGCCAGTTCCGCGACGTGCACGCCGAGATCGGCGGGCTCGAGGCGGAGGTCTGGGGCATCAGCCCGGATGGCAGCGGCAGCCACGCGGCGTTCCGCACCAAGTACAGCCTGCCGTTCACGCTCCTCTCCGACGAGGACCATGCCGTGGCGGAGCGCTATGGGGCGTGGGGCGAGAAGAGCAACTACGGACGCACCTACTTCGGGATCATCCGCTCCAGCTGGATCGTCGGTCCCGACGGAAAGGTGGCGGCCGTGTGGCCCAAGGTCAAGGCGGACGGCCACCCCGCCGCGGTGCTGGCGGCGCTCCGGGAGCTCGCCGCACGCTGAGGCCGGACATGCAATGAGGCCTCGCTCGTGGGGGGAAACGAGCCAAGCCTCGCGCAGGACGATACCACATCCCGCAAGCCGGATACGACATATGACTCAGACCACCTCGACCGCTGTCAACACGTGGCGACCCGCGCGCTTCATGGTGATCGTCGCGCACCCCGACGACGCCGACTTCGGGCCGGCCGCGACGGCCGCCCACTGGATCGACGCCGGGTCGGTCGGCTGGCTCGTCTGCTGCACGAGCGGGGATGCCGGCGACGACGACTGGCGCGCCGACCCGCTCGAGCTGGCCGCCGTCCGCGAGGCGGAGCAGCGCGTTGCGGCGGACATCGTGGGCTACGAGGGGGTGTCCTTCCTCCACCAGCCCGACGGCGCCCTCGCCAACGACCTCGCCCTGCGCGAGCAGCTGGTCCGCGAGATCCGGACCTTCCGGCCGGACGCGGTGCTGTGCGTCGACCCCGAGACGGTCTTCTACTCGGATGGGGGCGTCAACCACGTCGACCACCGCACGGCCGGGATGGCGGCGGTCGATGCGGTGTATCCGGCCGCCCGCAACGGCATGGCGTTCCCCTGGCTCGCCCGCGACGGCCTCGAGCTCCACAGGGTCCACCGGCTGTTCCTCTTCTGGTCGAACCGGCCCAACGTGGCGGTCGACACCAGCGCGACCCTCGGCCGCAAGCTGGACGCGCTTCGCGCGCACGCGAGCCAGATCCGCCAGCCCGAGCGCCTGGAGGCGCGGATCCGCGAGTGGGCGCGCGAGGAGGGGGAGAAGATCGGCGCGGCTGCGGCCGAGGCGTTCCGGGTCATCGTGATCGACGAGGACGAGCCCGAGCCGTCGGGCGAGGACGCTGGCGAGGGCGACGGCTCCGCCAGCTGACGGCCAGCCGCGGCGATGGCGTCGGCGGCGGGCGCGGACGGCGGTGTCGCTACCCCGCCTCGAGCATGGCGGGCCGGACGCGCCCCCACGCGTCCCAGAGGTCCGAGAGCGCCGCCGCGCGCTGGCCGAGGGCCGCCTCCACCCGCCCGAGCGACAGGTCGTCGGCCTCGGTGGCGAGCCACAGGTCGGCTCGCACGGATGCGCTCTCGAACAGCCTGGCGAGCGCGGCCTCGCCCGGCCACGACCGGATCCGCATGCGGTCAAGCCCGGCGTAGCCGACGGCCAGCGAGAGGTCGCGGGCGCTGGGCGCCCGGTCGTCCGCGAACCCGCCCATCCCGTCATAGCGGAAGCCCAGGGCCGAGAGCGCCCCGATGATCTCCCGCTGCTCGTCCCCGGCGAAGAGGCGCCAGAACGCGTTCTCCTCGTCAGCGTCGATGTAGCCGTCCTCGATCGCCCGGGCGGTGACAGCGTCCACGAAGTCGGCGATCCGGACATGCCAGACGGGGATGGCGGACGGGTCGCCCGACGCAAGCCTCGCCACAAGCTCCTCGCGAGCCGCCTGGTCGCCGCGCAGGACCCGCAGGATCCGAGGCTGGCGCTCCGTGCCGGCCGCCGACTGCCGGTCGAGACTCGGGTCGGGGCCGCCCGGCCAGTGCTCGTCGAGCGGGTTCACCTCGGCCTCGCCGTCCGGTTCGGCCGGCCGCTGCCGCTCCTCGCACGCGGCGAGGGCCTCGCGCGCGGTCCGGCAGGCGTCCTCAGCCCGCTCGGCGGCCACGCGAGCGCCGTTCGCCTCGAGGTCCAGCCTCTCGATGGCCACGGCCTGGCGCCGCATCTCCTCGGTGCCCGACTGAACCCGCCGCGCCGCCTCGTGGCCAGCCTTGTTGGCGGCGCTGACGGCGGTCAGCCAGTCACGGGCTGCAGCCTCGGCCTCGTCAGCGGACGCGGTCGCGGTGTGGGCCGCCGTGAACTGCGCGTGCAGACGCTCCTTCTCAGCCGCGAGCTGGCGCGGATCGGCCACGGCGCCGGCCTCCTCGATCCGCGCCTGGAGGTCGGCCTGGGCGCGCTGCAGGTCGCGGCGCTGCTCGGCGAGCCGGCGGGCGGCGTCCCGGGCGGCATCTGCCGCGGCGCATGCGGTGCCGGCCCGGGTGCGCTCGTCGGCGCAGGCGTCCGACGCCGTGGCGCCACTGGAGGTGGCCGCTCCGGCGGCGCTGCCGGACTTGGGTGACCGGCCCGACGGCGACCGGCCGGCCACGATCGGGAGCGCCACCGGCTCCGGGGCCATGGACGTCCGCGTCTCGGGCACCGGCGGACGTGCCCGGACGGCGAGGCCGGCCCGACTCGGCCCGATCTCCGCCTCCGCGGGCAGGGCCGGGAGTTCCGGAGAGGCGACCGCGGACGGCTCGAGGCTCCGCTCGGCCACGGCGACCGCCGTCGCCCAGCCCATGGCGAGCGGGCCGTTGGCCGGACGGCTGTCGCCCATGATCGGTATTCCCACCGCCTGTGCCGGGATCGCTGCAGGCCCAGATGAAACGGGCGTTCGATCGACAACCGTCTCCCGTCCTGGCTGGCGAACGCCAAGAGCCGTCGGCATGGCGGCTCCCGCCATGCCGCCATGGGCGTCGTCATCGGGCGATCCCCGCGTGGGTCCCTCAAACCTCGCCCCGCGAAGGTGCAGCTCGGCGAGCTCGCGGGGCGTCATCGCGTGTGGCGTGACGGTCACCCTGACCACCGGCCGCATAGGTGATCGGGGCCGCACCAAGGCCAGGAGCGCAACTCCGGCGATGACGCCGAGGGCGATTCCGAGGGCCAGGAAGCCGAACTCGGACGGGCTCACAGGACTCCCTTGGGGCCCGGCGCTGGATCCGCGGGCTGGGTCGAGCGTAGCTGCGCCGCGCGCGCGCGTCAACCGAGGAATCGGTCGGGTTGGGACGCCTCGTCCGGACCCCTGTCGTGGCCGGGCCGGCGTGCGCTGGCTAGGCGGCCGTGCCGTGGCCCGGTCCACGACGCGGGACAGCGCGGGAAATCGTCCGCGGAGACTGATCCTGAGAGGGGAACGGCTGTGCAGGGGGCGGGTCGGCTTGGTACTCTCTCGCGGTCGGCGGCGTCCCGCCGAGGTAAACAGTCGCCCAGCAAGAGCCCCACCTTAGAGGCCCACCGCTTCGTGACCCTCGATCTGACGCAGGAATTCCTCGTCCAGCCGGTCGACGCGTCCTGGCTCCAGTGCAACATCGAGTGCCAGGAAGCGTGCCCTGTCGGCACGAACTGCCGCGGGTATCTCAATCTGGCCGCTGAGGGCCGGTTCGAGGAGGGATACCTGCTCGCCCGCGAGCCCAACCCTGTTGCGGCGATGTGCTCCTACGTGTGCTCCGCCCCATGCGAGCGCGCCTGTCGACGCGGCGACATCGATCGCCCGCTGGCGATCCGCGCCATGAAGCGGTTCCTGGTCGAGTGGCACGAGGCCTCCGGCATCCCCGACACGATGCCGGCCATCACGCCGCGCGACGAGCGGGTGGCCGTGATCGGCGCCGGTCCGTCGGGCCTGGCGGTCGCCCGCGAGCTGGCGGTGAAGGGCTATCGCGTCACGGTCTTCGACAGCCTCCCCTACGGAGGAGGCACGCTGCTGATGGGCGTGCCCGCGTTCCGTCTGCCGCGCGAGGCCATCGAGATGGACGTCCGGCTGGTTGAGCGGCTGGGGGTCGACTTCGTCTTCGACACTGCGATCGGCGTGGACCTGCCGTTCGAGGACCTCCAGCGCGACTTCGACGCGATCGCCATCTGCGCCGGCGCCATGAACCCGGTGTACCTCGACATCCCCGGCGCGGACCTCGACGGCGTCCTGTACGGGGTGGACTTCATGAAGCGGGCGAACCTCGGCCAAGAGGTCGAGGTGGGCCAGAACGTGGTGGTCGTGGGCGGCGGCTACACCGCGATGGACTGCGCGCGGACGAGCCTGCGCTTCGGCGCCGAGAACGTCACGATCGCCTACCGGCGCACCC
>JAKAMV010000699.1 GCA_021812735.1 Chloroflexota bacterium
TTCCTCAGCCAACGTGCAGTATGACCTCATCGGGCTCTCAGGTTGAGGGCGTCCACTGGCCACGTCGGGAGCCGGCGGCGGCTCTGGCTGTCGTCCCCGCAGCACGGCCCGCTCGGACACCTGAATGTCATGAAGACGGGCCTCGCTGGTGACAACGTTGGGTTCTCAGCGGAACCAGCACCAGGAGGCCCAGGTCATGTTGTACGCCGGATTGGACCTGTCGCGCCAGAGGCTCGATGTGCACGTGCTCGACGAGGAGGGCCGGACGGTCGAGGTGACCGCTGTCCACCCCGATGCCGACGCCCTGCGCACGCTGGTCGGCCTCATCGGCCGGCATGGCGACCAGGTGGCCGCGACGATCGAGTCGATGAACGGCGCCCGCTTCGTCCACGACACGCTCGAGCTCGCCGGCTGGGAGGTCGAGATCGCGGACGCGCTCAAGGTGAAGGGAATCGCCCCGCTCGCCGCCAAGACCGACCGGATCGACGCCCGGGCGCTCGCCGAGCTCGGCCGGCGGGACCTCGTGCCCGCGATCTGGCTGCCCGACCCGACCGTCCGGGCCGAGCGGGAGCGGGCGAGGCTCCGCCTCCACCTCGTCCGCCGCCGCACGGCGCTCAAGAACCGGGTCCACGCGACGCTCATCGCCTTCGGCCGCCCCGTGGCGGCGAGCGACCTGTTCGGGGTCGCCGGGCGGGAGCTGCTGGCCTCGCTCGCGGTCCCCGAGCCCTGGGCGACCACCCTCGAGCGGAGCCTGCGCCTCGTCGACGAGCTCGGCCGCCAGGTCGACGAGTGCGAGCAGGAGCTGCGGGCGGCGGGCGCCGACCGTCCCGACATCGAGCTGCTGCGGACGGCCCCGGGGATCGGCTGGGTCCTCGGCTGCACGATCGCGTCCGAGCTCGGCGACATCGGGCGGTTCTCCAGCCCCAAGAAGCTCGCCGGGTACACGGGCCTGTGCCCGATCGTGCGCCGGTCGGGCGGGAGGGACGACCGGGGGCCGCTCGCCAAGAACGGGCCCAAGTACCTGCGCTGGGCGCTGATCGAGGCGGCGACCCACGCCGCCCGCCACCCGGCGTACAGGGAGCGGTACGAGCGCAACAAGCGCCGGCTCGGCCGCCAGCGGGGCTCCAAGGTCGCCCGGGTCGACATCGCCCGCGAGCTGTCCACCGCCATCTGGCACATGCTCACCAAGCGTGAGCCGTTCGCTCCCGGCAGGCCCCACGTGGCCCCTCTGGTCGCTTGACGACCCCAATCTGAGATGGGCCGCCGGAGCATCCGATCCAACTTGGTCCTCACGGACGATGAGGCGATAGAGAGATGAGCACGACTCACCCCGGCACCGACCCGCTCCGGGTCACCAGCCGCCTTGACAGCGGCCCTTCTTCATAGAGAGCGGGTGGCGCATCCGCTTCGTGCCGCTCCGGTGAAACCGCACGTCGTGGCGGGCCCACCTCGCGATCTGGGAGGCGCCCGACGACGGCGGCCTCGAGACCGAGCGGGGCGACAAGGTGAGCCACGAGGGGTACGAGGTGGGGCCGAGGGAGGAGGACCGATGAGCCCGTGGCGGTGTCGAGCTGGTGCGCCGATGCGCTGATCGCTCGCTGGCCGAGCCGCCACAGGGTCAGGAGCACGTCCCGGACGCAGGGACCGCGCCATGGATCCCGGGAACGGCTCCGCAGCCCCGCACGTCGCCCCGCCCGGTGACCCCAAGCCGAGTCATCGGGCGCCCGCTCACGCTAGGGAGCCCCGGCCGCCGCAACCGGTGGGCGGCCTGAGGACCGCGCCACTCGCACGGAGGCGAGGGCATCCGCCTCCGTTACCACCGCCTCAACGTTCAGCCCGCGTCGCCCGTCCCGAACTGGCGGTCGCCGGCGTCGCCCAGGCCCGGCATGATGTAGCCCTTGTCGTTGAGCTGGCGGTCGAGCGCCGCGCAGTAGATCTCCACGTCCGGGTGCGCCCGGCTCACCGCGGCCACGCCCTCGGGCGCGGCGATCAGGTTGACGAGCTTGATCCGGACCGCGCCCCAGCGCTTGAGGACCTCGATGGCCGCTGTGGCCGAGCCGCCCGTTGCGAGCATCGGGTCCAGGATCAGGCACAGGTCCACGGTCGCGCTGTTCGGGAGCTTGTTGTAGTACTCGACCGGCCGCAGGGTGCGCTCGTCGCGGAACAGGCCCAGGTGCCATACCTGCGCGGTGGGCATCAGCTCGAGGAAGGCGTCCACCATGCCCAGGCCGGCGCGCAGGATCGGGATGAAGCCGATCCGGTCAGCCAGCTCCTCGCCCGCCATGACCTCGAGCGGGGTCGGCACGTCGATGGGGCGCGTGCGCGCGTCGGCGAGCGCCTCGTAGCCCAGCAGCCAGGACAGCTCGCGCACCACCTCGCGGAACTTCTTGGGCTCGGTCGTCTGCTCACGCAGGATGCCGAGCTTGTGGCGGACCGCGGGGTGCTGCGACACGTGGAGATTCGGCCAGTCGGTCACCTGGATCCCTCGCGCTGATCGGTTGGGGCGGGTTGGGCGGCCGCCGCCGCGGGACGCCGGCTCCGGGCCGAATCCTACCGCGGTATCCTCGCTGCCGATGGCTGCCCGAACCCCTGCCAAGTCGTCCCGCGGGTCCACCCCGCCCGTCCTCGTGCGCCAGGTGCGCAACGGCGTGGTGGAGTCCGTGCACCGGGGGGACGTCGTGGAGGCCGGCGTCGACGGCAGGCTGCGGCGCGCCATCGGCGACCCGGAGCGCGTGGTGTTCCTGCGGTCTACGGTGAAGCCGTTCGGACTCGTCGCGCTGCTCCGGGCGGGCGGCCGCAAGGCGTTCGACCTCGCGTCGGACGAGCTGGCCATCATGGCCTCGTCCCACTCGGGCGAGGACATCCACGTCCGGACGCTCCAGGCGCTCTACCGGCGGGTCGGGGTGGGCACCTCGCTCCTGGCCTGCGGCGCGGAGGGGATGCCGCTCGACGAGCTCACCGCGGCCCGGCTCGCCCGGGACGGGGAGCGGCCCGGCCCGGTCCGACACATGTGCTCGGGGCAGCACTCGGTGTTCATCCTGCTGTCCAAGCTCGGCGGCTGGGACGCCGACGGCTACTGGGAGGCGGACCACCCGGCCCAGCGCGCCTACGCGGAGACGGTCGCCGCGGTCTTCGACGTCCGCCCCGACCAGCTGCGCACGGGGATCGACGGCTGCGGGCTGCTCACCTACGCGTTCCGCCTGCGCGACGTCGCGCGCGCCTACGCGACGCTCGCCGCCCCGGACACACTCGCGGCGTCGGACGGCCGCTTCGTGCTCGCCCCCCACCTGCTGGCCGTGCGCGACGCCATGATCCGGCACCCCGAGCTGGTCGGAGGGACCCGCGAGCGGCTGGACACCGCGCTCATGAAGACTGCGCCGGGTCGCCTGGTCAGCAAGAGCGGCATGGAGGCGCTCCGCGGCGTCGGGATCCTGCCCGGGGCGCGCAGCGGGACGTCCGACACGAGTGCCAGCGGGCTCGCGCTCAAGATGGAGGACGGCGACGGGTATGACCGCGGGACCTACGCGGCCTCCGTTGAGGCGCTCGCGCAGGTGGGCCTGCTCGACGCGCAGGCGGTCCGGCAGCTGGGCCGCTACCACCATCCGCCCAGCTACGACCCCCGCGGCCGGCTGTCGGCCGAGGCGATCCCGGAGTTCGAGCTCGTGCCGGTGGGCGAGCTCGTCGGCTGACGGCACCATGGCGGCCGACGTCCCGCGCGCCGCGCTGACGGGGAATGGGTCCGGATGACGCCGCGACCCGACCCGTATCGCGTGCTCGGGCTGGTCCACGGTGCGTCCGCGGGCGAGATCCGGTCCGCCTACCGGCGGCTGGCCAAGCTGCACCACCCCGACACGGCGGGGGACCGCTCGGTCCAGCGCTTCCTCGCGATCCAGGCCGCCTACGAGGCGCTGGTGGACGGCGATGGCCGGCTTCGGCCGCTCGGCTGGCCGGCCCGGGGTACGACGGGCAGGACGCGCGCGCCGAACGCCGGCGCCAAGGGCGCCTCGCGTGACGCTTGGCGGGCGCGCCAGGCTGGTCGCCCGGCGCCGGGCGACCGTACGTCAGGGGGCACCGCAGGCACCGGCGGTGCTGGGGACGGCTCGGGGAGGTCAGCTGCCGGGTCGCGGGCCGGGCGCGGCCCTGGCCCGAGCGGAAGCGGTCCACGTCCGAAGGGGTCTGGCGGCGACGCCCCGGGCGGCCCTCGCGGAGCCGGGCGCTCGAAGCCGGGCGAGCGCCGGACGGCCAGGCCGGGCTCCACCACCTACGACGAGGCGGCCCAGCCGCTGGACCCCTCCTGGGAGGGGGCCGCCTGGTACGGCGCGTCCTCGGGGCGGTACTGGACGCTCAATCCGCGCGAGTACGCGGACCCCCGTAAGCACGGTCCGGAGTACCAGGAGCGTGCGCGGCGGGCGGCGCGCGGGGGGGCGGCGCGCGAGGCATCCGCAAGGAACGCCAGCCGCCGGGCCGGCCCCGCCGGCGCTGCGCGCGCTGATGACGAGCCGTCGCCGGGCGATCCGGCAGAGCCGTAGACTGCGCGCAATGCGCCGCAACCATTCCGCCGACATCTCCGCCGCGGCCCAGGAGTACCTGCTCGCGCTCCGCGTGATGGGCTCGGACGGGCGGGCCGCCACCAGCGCGCAACTGGGCCGCCACGTCGGCGTGAGCACGCAGGCGGCGTCCGAGATGTGCCGACGCCTGGCCACGGATGGGCTGCTCGAGCCGGCCACCGGCAGGGGGCTCGTGCTCACCATCGCCGGCCGTGCCGCCGCCGACGCGATCTTCCGCCGTCACGCACTCCTCGAGTGGCTGCTGACGTCGATCATCGGCCTGTCGTGGGCGGAGAGCGACGTCGAGGCGACGCGCCTGCAGGGCGCCCTGTCCCCCCGTGTCGAGGCGCGGCTCGACGACCTGCTGGGCCATCCGGAGACGTGCCCGCACGGCAACCCGATCGACTTGGACACCGCGCATCGGCGCCCTGCCGGCGTGCCACTGGCCGAGCTGGAGTCGGGCGCCAGGGCGACGATCCTGCGGATTACCGAGGAGGCGGAGGAGGACGCGGGACTGCTCTCGTACCTCGAAGCGCGGGCGCTGACGCCGGGCGCGCACATTGCCGTGCTGGCGCGCTCCGAGTCGCTCGACTCGCTCACGCTCGAGGGGCCGCGCGGGCGGGCGACGCTGGGGCTCCGGCCGGCGTCGCTGATACGCGCGGTGCCGGGCGAGGCGGACCCATCGCTGTTCCACGCTGTGCCCCCGCCCAGGGTCGGCTGAAACCGGAGTAGGGGCAGGGCGTTCGGTCCGGCCCCCGCCCCTCGGCCCCCGCCCCTCGGCCCCGCATTCCCCAGAGGCATCACTTTCGACTCCAGGGCGCGCAGGACTCGTCGCTGGGCGCCGTCCGATGCCCGCCGGGCATCAACAGCTTCGCTGGGCGGCGTGCCGG
>JAKAMV010000700.1 GCA_021812735.1 Chloroflexota bacterium
CTGCATGGGGATCTACTCGAACGATCTGCTTGTGATGAAGTGGAACGCGGCCTGGGACGCATGCAATCTCAACGGTTACGACGACCCAACGTACTGTCTTGGCGCTTGGCTCACGAACGAGTGGAACGGAAAAGTCCCCGGCGGTTCGGGCCAAGTCTGGCACTACAAGATCATCTGGGTCGGTTCAGCGGGTAGTGACAGCCAGTATTGGGTTCCGGGTGGCTATTCGATCTGGGGCAACTACGAAGTGATCATGGACCAGGGCATCGACCCCAACGTCGGCCCAGGCCACATGTGGTTTGCACTCGGGACTCCCAACGGGTTCGGCGTCCACTCGTAGGCAACTGCAACGTCTCAGTCTTGAGCGGGGCGACTGTTTCGGTTGCCCCGCTCTACGCTCGGGGCGCGCCGTCTTCCCGCCCCGGTCAGGCTGGTTGGGCGCGGGAGGCTGGTCGGTGCGGCCTGGCCTCCCACGATCGGGTCGTCGTAGACTCATCCAATGCGTGACGAGCTCAGTGCCGGTCGGCAACCGGAGATGACCCGGCCCGTCGACCCCGCGCCCGTGGCCGAGGCCGCGAGCGTCGACAAGCGACGCTACCGCGAGGCCCTCGGCCGCTTCGCGACCGGCGTGACCGTCGTCACCACCTTCTGCGACGACCACGACGCCGACGGCAGCTGCGGACAACTGCCCCACCCGCCCGGCCAGCATGCCTGGGGCACTACCGTGAACGCCTTCACCTCGGTCTCGCTCGACCCGCCCCTCGTCCTGATCTGCATCGGCCGCGAGCGCTCGATCCACCCCGTGATCGCCTCCGCCGGGCGCTTCGCTGTCAACATCCTGGGTGAGGAGAGCCAGCAGCTCTCCGACTGCTTCGCCGGCGCGCCGTCGGTGCTGCCCCGGTCCGCGTTCTGCGATGCCGCCTACCACCCTGGCGAGCATGGCACGCCCATCCTCGACGTCGCGATCGCGTACCTCGAGTGCGAGGTCGAGCGCACGATCGATGCGGGCGACCACACGATCTATATCGGGCGCGTCGTCGCCGCGTCGGCGAGCGAGGACGACGCCCTGCCGCTCCTCTACTTCCGGGGTCGCTACCTGCGGATCGAACGGATGGCCACGTCGGATCTGCGCGGCAAACCGGACGTCTGACGCCGGGCCCGAGAATCCATGCCGCACGTTCGTGTCAACGACCTGGAGGTCCACTACACCGCGGAGGGCAACGGGCCGCCGCTGGTGATGCTGCACGGCGCCAGCTCCTCGGCGCTCGAGGACTGGTCCGCTCAGCGGCCCCTCTTTCGGCGGGCGTTCCGCCTCTATCTGGTCGACCTGCGCGGACACGCCGGCACGCGGAGCAGCCGTTCCGCCGCCGCCCAGGGACGTTCGGGTCCGCGGATCCAGGTGACCACGCTCGCCGACGACCTGCTCGCGACCGTCGACGCGCTCGGGTTGACGACCTTCCACCTGGCGGGCTTTAGCCTGGGCGGGCTGACGGCGCTCCATTTCGCGGTGCGGCACGCCGAGCGGCTGCGCACCCTGCTCCTGGTGGGCGTGGATGCCCAGCGCGAACCGCGGGCCAGCGTCGCGCGGGTCCTGATGGACCCGGAGCGCATCGCGCAGCAGGAGCCGGCCTGGGTCGCGCAACTCGAGCGGCGGCATGGCCCGGTGCAGGGGTCCGGCGCGTGGCGCGACCTGATGCTGGCGATCCAGCGGGGGATCAGCGAGGAGCCGATCCTGACGCCCGCCGAGCTGCGACAGGTGCGCGTCCCGACGCTCCTGGTGGTCGGCGACCGGGACCTGTTCGTGCCCGTCGACCACGCGGCGGCGCTCTACCGGCAGCTGCCAGAGGCGCAGCTCTGCGTTGTCCCCGACTGTGGCCACCAGGCGATGGCGTTGCGCCCGAAGCTCTTCGGAGACGTGGCCGAGCAGTTCTACCGAGCCACGGCCCAGGTGGCGGCCGAACGGGCCGCGGCCGGGCAGGGGCAGGTGGTCCGGCCCGATCCTTCTCGCCCCAATCCAGCCGCCGGAGGCGCCCGATGATTGCTCAGCCGCCCAGCGAGCCCCGCATCCGCGTCGCGTTCCCCGCTCCTGCGCCGGCACCCGAGCCAGGCGGCCGGCCCGAGCCGGGGCCGGAGGGCCGCACGCTCGATGGTGTCGCACTGATCACAATCGACCGGCCGCAGGTCCGCAACGCGCTCGACGCGGCGACGATCGATCAGCTCGTCGAGGCGATGGAGCGGCTGGACGCCGACCCCGGTTGCCGCTGTATCGTGCTGACTGGGGCGGGCGAGCGGGCGTTCGCCGCCGGCGGCGACATCCGTGAGATGGTCGAGGAGAGCGCCGCGGGGCTGCTTGCCTCCGACCGCTTCGCCCGCTGGGAACGCCTCGCGCGGCTACACACGCCGACGATCGCCGCGGTGCGCGGATACGCCTTGGGTGGTGGCTGCGAGCTGGCGATGGCCTGCGACATGATCGTGGCTGCGGACGACGCGGTCTTCGGCCAGCCCGAGATCCGGCTCGGGGTCATCCCCGGCGCGGGTGGCACACAGCGGCTGACGCGGGCGCTCGGCAAGGCGAGGGCGATGGAGCTGGTCCTGACCGGGCGCAATCTGCCCGCGGCGGAGGCGGCGGCGCACGGGCTCGTGAGCCGGTTGGTTCCTGCCACCGAGGTCCTCTCCGCAGCGCTCGACCTGGCGGCCCAGGTTGCGGCGATGCCGCCCCTCGCCGTGCAGGCCGCGATCGAGGCGATCAACGCGGCCGAAGAGCTGCCGCTCCGCGAGGGGCTGGCCCTCGAGCGGCGCCTCTTCTACCTCCTCTTCGCGACCGAGGACCAGAAGGAAGGGATGCGCGCGTTCCTCGAGAAGCGCCAGCCGCTCTGGCGCGGGCGGTAGGCTGTCGGGTGACGCCCGGCGGGCGGTCGCCGGCTCGCCCGATCCGCGTGCCCGAGGAGGCAGATGCGATGCCCAGCGATCTCCATCGTCCATTGCGCGAGGCCTGGATCGTCAGCGCCGTGCGCACGCCGTTCGGCCGCTACGGCGGCGCGCTCAAGGATGTCCGCCCCGACGACTTGGCGGCGATCGTGCTGCGGGCCGCCGTCGAACGGGCCGGGGTCGAGCCGGCCCTGGTCGAGGACGTGGTGTTGGGCTGCGCGAACCAGGCCGGCGAGGACAACCGGAACGTGGCCCGCATGGCGCTCCTACTCGCCGGGTTCCCCGTGGAGGTAGCCGGCCAGACCGTCAACCGCCTCTGCGGCTCGGGGCTGCAGGCGATCAACGCCGCGGCCCACGCGATCATGGTGGGCGAGGGCGACGTCTTCGTCGCGGGCGGCGTCGAGAGCATGACCCGCGCACCGTGGGTGATGGGCAAGCCGGGGAGCGCGTGGGAGCGCGGTCCGCACGAGCTGCAGGACAGCACGCTCGGGTGGCGCTTCGTGAACCCGCGCATGCCGAAGGAATGGACGATCTCGCTGGGCGAGACGGCCGAGCGGGTGGCGGACGTGTATCACGTGACGCGCGAAGAGCAGGACGCCTTCGGGCTGCGCAGTCAGCGCCGGGCCGTCGCCGCGATCGAGTCGGGCGCGTTCGACGCCCAACTCGTGCCGGTCATCGTGCCCCAGCCGAAGGGTGAGCCACTCGTGGTCGACCGCGACGAGCATCCGCGCGCCGACACGTCGGCGGAGGCGCTCGCGAAGCTCCGGCCGGCGTTCCGCGAAGGGGGCACCGTGACCGCCGGCAACAGCTCCGGCATCAACGACGGTGCCAGCGCGCTCGTGCTGGTCGAGGCAGAGCGCGCCCGCGAGCTCGGGCTGCGGCCACTGGCGCGCATCGTGGCCACCGCGGTCGCGGGCGTCGACCCCTCGCTGATGGGGATCGGCCCCATCCCGGCCGTGCGCAAAGCGCTCGAGCGGGCGGGTCTGCGTGCCGGCGACCTCGACCTGGTCGAACTCAACGAGGCCTTCGCCAGCCAGTCGGTGGCCTGTATCCGCCAGCTCGGACTCGACGAGGAGCGCGTCAACGTGAACGGCGGGGCGATCGCGCTGGGGCACCCGCTCGGCGCGAGCGGCGCACGCCTGATGACGATGCTGGTCCACGAGCTCGCGCGGCGCGGCGGGCGCTACGGGCTGGCGACGATGTGCATCGGCGTGGGGCAGGGCATCGCCACGATCGTGGAGCGCGTCGAGCCCTGAGGCTCACCCAACGCGTCGGCCAGACGGTCCGGTCGCCGTCACGCGTTCCGTCGACCACCGCACGCTCCGTCCACCACCGCGCGTCCGGTCGACCGGACCGTCTTGACGCCTTGCACGCTCCTCGAGTTCTGTCAGGAGTCTTGTCTAAATCCGACTCACGCACTAGGATTGGCGGAGCGACCAGTCCCGGCCGTTCAACCACCCGCGACACCCCGGAGGGCCAACCCCCGATGCTGAACACCGAGCCCCAGCCGATCCAGCCGGCGTACCCGCCCCAGCCGATCGTCCGCCTCACCGACGCGGCGGCGCAGAAGCTGCGCGAGTTGACCGCCGAAGAGCAGAACCCGGCCGTCGGGCTGCGCGTCTACGTCTACAGCGGCGGATGCTCGGGCTATCGCTACGGGATGATGCTCGAAGATCAGCCGACCGCCGAGGACCTCACCGTCGAGTCCAACGGGATCCGCGTCTACGTCGACGGCGAAAGCACGCAGTACCTCGTCGGCTCCGAGATCGACTACGTCGACACGCTGATGGGCGCGGGCTTCACGGTGAACAACCCGAATGCGGTCGCGGCCTGTGGCTGCGGGAGCAGCTTCCGCACGGCGGACGCGGCCGGCAGCCCGCACGCCTGCTCGCACTGAAGATCCCTCCGCCCGTTCGGGCGAGCCCGCCCCCGGAAGCCGCCGGCGCCCCCGGCGGCTTCCGCGTTTCCAGCGCGACCGAGAGGCTCGCCGACGCGGTCCGCGAGGCGATCGCCGGGCTGCGTGCGTTCCGGGCGAGTCACCGGCTCCGCGGCGTGGCGACCGCGGATGCCGACCAGATCCTGGAGCGCCTGGCGCGTGAGGAGGCCGGTGGCGCAGGGGGTCTGGCCGTTGGAGGTCGCGAACGGTCGGCCGAGTGCCGAACGCCGCGGCCGGCTCGAGCAGCCGGACTGCCTCGCCTGCGCGCGGCATGCGCCACGGCGGGCGTCGAGCTCGGCAGTCGAGGGCGATCCTCGACCCGTCCTCACTCGTCGCTGAAGCGCTGCTCCAGCCACGGATCGCCCTCGTTGTGGTACCCGTAGCGTTCCCAGAATCCCGGGAGATCGTGGTCGAGGAACTGCAGGCCGCGGATCCACTTGGCGCTTTTCCAGAAGTAGCGCTTGGGGACCACCAGCCGGAGCGGCCAGCCGTGGTCCGGCTCCAGCGGCTCGCGCCCGTACGTGTCGGCCAGCAGGACGTCGTCGTCGCTGAGGGCGTCGAGCGGCAGGTTC
>JAKAMV010000701.1 GCA_021812735.1 Chloroflexota bacterium
CCTGGGACGAGCTGGACGACCCGGACCTGCGGCCCGACCGCTGGACGATCCGGACGATCCTCGAGCGCGTGGCCAAGCGCGGCGACCTGTGGGCGGACCTGCCCGGAGACCGACAGGCGTTGCCGTGGCTCTAGGATCCTCCGTGCTGCGCGCCCGCACTGCGGCGACGACGCCCCACCGGCGACAATCGGGCCATGTGTCCGCCAGCCCGACCCCACCGATGAGACCGGCCGCCGTCGCCGGTCTCGCAGCGGCGATCTCGGGCGATGTGCTCGCGCCGGACCACCCCGCGTTCTATGGCACCAGCGCCGTCACTCAGCTGGCGCGCCCGGCGCGACCCGCGCTCATCGTCCGACCCGCGTGCGCTGCGGATGTCGCGCGCGCGATCGCGTTCGCGCGCGAGGAGGGGCTCGTCATCGCCGTGCGGGGCGGCGGGCACAGCTCGGCGGGCCACGGCACGGGCGACGGCGTGATGGTGATCGACACGCGCGACCTGCGCCACCTCTCGGTTGACCCGACAGCCCGACGGCTGCGGGCGGGTGCCGGCCTGCTGGCGCGGGAGGTGGTCGCGGCCGCGCACGAGCACGGGCTGACGGTGCCACTGGGCGACAGCGGGAGCGTGGGGGTCGCGGGGATCACCCTGGGCGGCGGGTTCGGCTACCTCTCCCGGCAGCACGGCCTCACCGTGGACCGCCTCGTCTCGGCCGACCTCGTGACCGCGGACGGCCGCCTCGTCACGGCCTCGGCCGACTCGGAACCCGATCTGTTCTGGGCGATCCGCGGCGGTGGCGGGAACTTCGGCGTGGTGACCTCGCTCGATTTCGACATGGTCGAGGCGGGGACGGTGCACGGCGGAGCGCTCGTGCTCCCGGCCAGCCGGGACGTGCTGCGCGGGGTCGCGCCGCTGGCGGGCGCAGCTCCGCGGGAACTGGGCGTCATCGCCAGCCTCATGCCCGCGCCGCGTGCGCCATTCATGCCGCCGGACGCGGTCGGGCGGCCCGTCGTGCTTGTGGTGGGCGTCTACAACGGCGATCGCGCCGCGGGCGAGGCCGCGTGGGCGCCGTTCCGCGCCCTGGCGAGGCCGATCGCCGACACCGTCGGGCCGATGCCGTACCACGACGTCTATCGGCTCGCCCCGGGTGGCCCGCCCGCTGCCAGCGTGAGCCGCTCTGCGTTCGTCGAGGTCGTTGACGACGTGGTGGTTGACGCCCTGCGAGAGGCGTACGCGAGTGCGCCCGGCACGCGGGCGATGGTCCAGCTTCGGGTCCTCGGAGGGGCGATCGGCGACCGGCCGGGCGAGGCGACCGCGTACGCGCACCGGGCGGCGCCCGCGCACGTGCTGGCGACCGCGACGGCGCCATCACCCGAATCGCTGGGCCCGTGCGAGGCTTGGGCCGACGACCTGCTCGGTGCGCTGCGGTCCCGATCGATTGGCGCGTACGTGAACTTCCTGGAGGACGAGGGCGAGGCGCGGGTCCGCGAGGCCTATCCAGCCCGCACCTACCGGCGGCTGGCCGCGGCGAAGGCCGCCTGGGATCCCGACAACGTGTTCCGCCGGAACCACAACATCCGACCGGTTGTCGCTCGCGCCGATTGACCGGCCTGCGCGAGCGGGCCGCGGCGCGCACCTCGCGGCGTGGCGGCGGGCACCCTCGCGGCGCACGGTCAGCGGCGCACGGTCAGCGGCGGCGCGTCGGGTCGGGGCCGCGCTTGGGTGGCCGGTTCGCGGGTCGTGGCGGCCAGGGCGGCATTCCCTCCATCCGGTCGAGCCGGGTCTCGGGCCGACGGGCGGCAAACACCGTCGGGGGTGGAGTGTCGGCCTCCCGCGCACGCGCGACCTTGACCAGCCGGAGCGCGAGGACAGGACAGCCGTCCACCGCCCGCTTGGCGAGGTCGAGCAGGTGCGCGGGCACGTTGCCGGGCGCGAGGATGGGATAGCCCCACTCGTCGAGGTCGATCCCCTCGGGCAGCAGCTCGGCGCACGCCCCGTAGGCGTCGCAGGCAATGCGGTCGATCTCGATGCGGTACCCCGAATCGACCACACGGCGCCCGCTCACTGGACGACCCTCGCACCCTGTCGGACCGAGCAGCGGCGATGGTGCTGGTGCGACGTCCAGTCGGCCTCGTACACGCGGAGCGAGGTCGCGAGCAGGGCCGTCGTGCCGTCGGGCAGCCGGCATGCGCCGCGCCCGGCGAGCGACTGGCTCCAGCCGCGGAGCCGGGCGAGGTCGTCCTGGTGCGGCTGCCCTGTGGCCACGCGCGCCGAGGCATCGGCGATCGCGCGCAGCCCGAAGACGCAGGGCCCGCACTGCGCGGCGCTCGAGCCCGCCATGTAGTCCATGATCCGCGCGGTCGTCGTGACGCCGCACGCTTCGTCGCCCAGGAACGCCACGACGCCCGCGCCGAACGCGGCGCCGTCGCAGCGCATGGCCACCGGGTCGAGCGGTAGCCTCCACGCGTTCGCGCCCGCGACGATCGTGCCGAAGTAACCGCCGAGCAGCACGGGGCTCCCGACCGATGCGCTCACGCCGCTCCATTCGGCGAGCTCGCCGACCGTGGTGCCGAGGTCGATCTCGAGCACGCCCGGCCGCATCCCGCCGGTCACGGTGACCAGCGCCGTGCCGCGGGTCTCGGCGCGCCCCGCCTCGCGGTACCAGGCGTCGCCGTACCGCGCGATCAGCGCTGCGTGGGCCAGGCTCTCGACGTTCTGGACCAGGGTGGGACGGCCCGCGACGCCCTTCTCGTAGGGTCGGGGCGGGACCGTCGTGGGCCGGGGGTCGCCAGCGTTGACGAAGTGGACGGCGGCGGACTCCTCGCCGGCGAGGTACGACACGGGCGGCGTGACCAGGGTCGTGGGGACGCGCGGGAGGCGGCCTGGCGTGCGGCCGGCCGCGCGCTCCGCCAGGGCGCGCTCCAGGGCGGCGCGCGCCTCGGCGTGCTCGGAGCCCACGTACAGGACCGCCCGCCTCGCGCCGACGGCCTCCGCGGCCAGCTCCAGCCCGTCGAGCACAAGGTGCGGCCGTGAGGCCATCAGGACGCGATCCTTGTGCGAGAGCGGCTCGCCCTCGGCGCCGTTGGCCAGCACCACCGCCTCGCCCTTGGCGCGCCCGGCCACGGACCCCCACTTGCGCCCGACGGGGAAACCGGCCCCGCCGCGGCCGAGGAGGCCCGCGGCGTCGAGCATCGCGATGAGGTGGGCGCGATCCGCGCGGCCCGGCAGGTCGCCCAGCCGCGCCAGGTGATCGGCGAGGGTCTCCGCGCCGGCAGCCGTCGACGGCCCCGAGAGCAGGCGGGCAGTCATCGACGGTTCGCCCGCCGCGTCGCGTCCTCCCAGGACGAGGTCAGCACGGTGTCCTCGAGGCGCCCGCGGCCGGCGTCCCAGACCGAGATGCGGAAGAGCAGGCACGCCCCCGCCGTGCCCAGGCAGATCCCGCCGATCGCGAGCATCCACAGGGACCCGGCGTCGCTCCCGGCCAGGAAGCTGTGCGCAAGCGCGAGCGGCCACATCGCGTAGCTCGTCCAGTGGATCGCGCGCCACAGGCGCTGCGGCATGTGCGCGCGCAGCAGGCCCGTGATGATCAGTGCGACGAACAGGTACATCGAGACCACGCCCAGCGCGACGGGCAGCGGTCGATAGGCGGAGACGAGCGGGACGAACGCGGCGGACCAGCCGAGCTTGGCAAAGGGGTCGAGCACCGCGCTCACGACGTGGACCGCGTTGAACACGATCGCGAGCAGCGAGATGCGGCGGTGCATCTCGAGGTTGAGGAACCTGGGCCAGGTCTCGTGCCAGAACCGCGCGACGGTCAGGAGGCCGAAGCACACGGACGCCGTGATCATCACCAGGGAGACGATCCCGGAGCCGCGGGCGACGAACCAGAGGAACTGGTCAAACATGGGGGTGGGCTGACTCCTGGGCAGCGCTGCAGGGCGCGACGGCGCGGCGGGCTGGCCGCCGCAGAATGGGCCTCAGGAGCCGCCGCTGGTCACGTGCGACCGGCGAACGGAGGTCGTGGGCGGGGTGACCCGCTGACCACCGAACAGCGGGCTGACGTTCGCGCCCTGCCCCGCCGAGCCCGCTCCAGTGAACGGCTGCTGGAGCAGCGGTTGATCGTCGCCACCCTGATCGGAGCCGAAGTGGGTTGGCGGGGGCGTGGCGTTGGCCGCGTTCGCGGTGCCGGTGTAGGTCAGCGCAGCGGCATAGCCGAACGCGCCCGTGGCGGCGAGGCCGAGCACCGCCGCTCCCAGCGTCATCGACTGCAGGCGGCGATCCGAGCGGTTGCGGGTCTGGACGCGGGTGGGAATGGTCGGGTTCACAACTGCCAGTCTCGCCTTGGATTCTTTGGCAAGCATGACAGCCCAGATGAGGATCCTCACAGGATCGCCCGGCGAGCCCACGGAAGCGCCTCCGCGTGACGTGATCCCCGTTGAGGGGCAACAGCCGCCGGGGCGACTCGTCGACCGCCGGGCGACGCCGGCTTTCGCTGTCGCCTGGCCGGGGGTGGGGTCGGCATCGGCATCCCCTCTCGGCGTGCTCGACTATGCTCTGGGCCGATCCCCCGCTCTCCGTTCCCCCTGAGAGGAACCATGGCCGACGTCAACGTCCGCGCCCATCTGATCCGCGCGATCGAGGCAGAGCGCGCGGCCAAGGACGACGCGTTCCGGCGCTCGCCCCAAAGCCCCATTCCCGCCGAGCGCCGCGACACGTTCACCGGGCTCGCGTACTTCCCGGTCGACCCTGCCTACCGACGCGAGGGCGTCGCGCTCAGCCCGTACGAAGGCGACGGCCCCGAGGCGTTCCTCATGCCCACCTCGACCGACGAGATGCGTCGCGCCTGGCGTGCCGGCACGTTCCGCTTCGAGCTGAGCGGACAGCCGCTGTCGCTCGTCGCCTATGACCTCGGCAACGGGTCGCTGTTCGTCCCGTTCCAGGACGCCACCAGCGGCGGCGAGACGTACGGCGCGGGCCGCTATCTCGATCTGGAGCCGGAGCTCGACGGGACCTTCACGCTCGACTTCAACCTCGCCTACTTCCCGTACTGCGCCTACTCGCCCGACTACTCGTGCCCGCTGACCCCGGCCGAGAATCGGTTGCCGGTGCGGGTCGAGGCAGGAGAGCGGCTGCCGCCGGCCTGAGCGGGAGGAACTGATAGGCGCCTGCAACGGGTCTGCCGTTTCGGCCAGCCGACCCCCAGGCGCACAATCGTGGTCCCTGCACCCACGCACCGGAAGGAGACCTCGTGCGTCCCACACCCACGCTCGTGCGCCTCGGCGCGTCCGCGGTCCTCGCGCTCGCCGCGCTCGCCCCGGCCACCACCGTCATCGCGCACAGCCCGACATCGGGCGACCACGCGGCCGTCAAGCGGATCTTCGTGATCATGCTCGAGAACCACAGCAAGAACACGGTGATCGGCGACCCGAACGCGCCGT
>JAKAMV010000702.1 GCA_021812735.1 Chloroflexota bacterium
CGTCGAGCTGGCAGCCGAGGTCCTGCCGGTGGTCAAGGACACCCCGGTGCTCGCCGGCATCAACGGCACCGATCCCTTCCGCTTGATGCCGGTCTTTCTCCGCCAGCTCAAGGAGATCGGCTTCTCGGGCGTGCAGAACTTCCCGACGGTGGGGCTCATCGATGGGGACTTCCGGGCCAACCTCGAAGCGACCGGCATGAGCTACGAGAAAGAAATCGAGGCGATCCGCCTCGCGCACGAGCTCGAGCTTTTCACCTCGCCCTACGTCTTCACCGCCGATGACGCGAAGGCGATGGCGAAGGCGGGGGCCGACGTGCTGGTGGCCCACATGGGTCTGACGACTGCGGGCACCATCGGGGCCGGCGTCGCGCTGACGTTGGACCAGGCGATCGAGCGGGTGCTGACGATCGCCGAGGCCGGCCGCTCGGTCCGCGCCGACATCCTCGTGATCTGCCACGGCGGCCCGCTCGATGAACCCGACAACGTGGGGACGGCGCTCGCGCGGATGCCCGGCATCGCGGGCTTCTTCGGCGCCTCGAGCATCGAGCGACTACCCACCGAACGGGCGATCCGGGGCCAGGTCGAGGCGTTCAAGGGGCTGGCGCTGGCGCGGAGCTGAGCGGTCGGCTTGACGGAGGGGCGGCGGCATGGCCCGCTCGTACCGCCGCCTGTCCGTGTCAGGCGCAGTGGAGTCAGGAGCCGCCTGAGTCGGGCGGCGGTCATGGCCAGGTCCGACCGCAGGACGCTGGCCGCCCTGCCGGCCGGTTCGTGTGTTCGGCCCGGCCTTCGAGCAAGGAGCTCATCATGAGCAGCATCGTGGAGCCTTCCGATCTCGTTGTCGTGACCCGGTACACGCGGGGCGTCATCGGCCCGAGCCTCGGGACGGCTGGGACGGTCAAAGACGGCGGACGGATCCGCACCGTGACACCACCCGGCTGCTGGGGCCCGATGATCACGCCAATCTTCGCCGGCGGTCACGAGGTCTCCTGGCCAGTGGCCGTCGAGGGCGCCAAGGTGGGCGACGCCATCGCCATCAGCATCGAGCAGGTCGCGGTCCGCTCCCGGGCGACCAGCTCGGGAACCATGATCACGAAACGCGCGGCGTTCGGGAGCGACCCGTTCGTCGACCGCAAGTGCCCCGCGTGCGGCACGCCCTGGCCGGAGACCCGCCTCGAGGGCACCGGCCCCGATGCCGTGCGGTGCGCGACGTGCGGAGCCGAGTGCAGCCCGTTCGCGTTCGACGAGGGATACACGATCACGTTCGACGACGATCGGGTCGTGGGCCTCACGGTCGACGAGCGGGTGGCGCACGCGTTCGCGCTCGACGCTCGCGCGGTCGCCGCTCTGCCGGAGGGCAGCGAACAGCATCCGATCCTCGTGTATGAACCGCACACCATCCCTGGCACCCTCGCACGGCTGCGCGCGTTCATCGGCAACATCGGAACGATCCCGTCAACGGACATGCCCGACTCCCACAACGCCGGCGACTTCGGCGCGTTCCTCGTCGGGGCCTCGCACAAGTTCGCCCTGACCGAGGAGGAGCTCAAGGAGCATTGCACCGACGGCCACCTCGACTGCGACTCAGTGCGCGCGGGAGCCATCCTCGTGGTCCCGGTCAAGGTGGACGGTGGCGGGATCTACATGGGCGACGCGCACGCCAACGAGGGCGACGGGGAACTCTCGCTGCACACGACCGATATCACCGCAGCAGTGGAGGTCCAGGTGGACGTGCTGAAGGGCGTGCACCTCGAAGGGCCGGTCCTCCTGCCGGTCGCCGAGGACCTTCCCTGGATCGCCCGGCCATTCACAACCGAGGAGATCGAACGGGGGCGCACGCTCGGCGCGCGCTACGGCGTCCAGGTCCAGGCAGACGTCGCCCCGGTCCAGTTCATCGGCACCGGGCCGACCATCAACGACGCCACCGATAACGCAATCGGGCGAGCGGCGACGCTGCTTGGTATCAGCCAGGCCGAGGTGCGCAACCGCTGCACGATCAGCGGCGACGTCGAGATCGCGCGGCTGCCCGGGGTGGTGCAGCTCACGATGCTGGCCCCGCTCGACCTGCTCGATCGAGCCGGCCTCGCTGACTTGGCGCGCAGACAGTACGGGCTCTACCCCCTTGCCGAAGACGAGGGGCAGTGAACAAAGCGAGCAGGGCTGCCTTCCCCGTGGCGGCTACCGCTTGAGCGTCCCGCGCCCTGGGGCCCCACGACGACTGCGTGACCTCTGGAGTACCCACCCTGAGCCCAGCGTAGTCCGGACGAATGCTGTCCGACCTGGGCTGCCACCGTTCGGTGATGCTGCCGGGCTAGGGCGCCTCCGCAGCGGGCTGACCGCTCCACGTACGGTCACCCGCCGGCCGCCCTCCAGCCTCGTGGTCTCGACCGCGGCGCTCCGAGACGCACCGGCATCGGGGTCGGATCGTCGCGCCGGTGGCGTCGGGCAGATCGCTCAACTGCCGTCGCGGATGACGCGCGCGGTCCGCAGGTCCACGGTGACGCGGGGCGGGTACGGGTAGGAGGCGTCCGGGCTTGTGACCAGCGCCGAGGCACAGAAGCCGGGTGCGCTCGGACAGGGGACTGGCGCAAACTCGCGGAACGCAAGGCCGGCAACCGTGCTCGCGTCCGCGCCGAGCCAGGCCAAGGTCGCCGGATCCGCCTTGACGGCGGCCTGGAAGCAGACCCGCTCGTACGCCGAGAGCCCGTTCGGGACCGAGGCGGGGTCCTCGACGCGCAACGGGCGCGGTGCGGCCCCGTTGGTCGCCAGGACCACCTGGAGCTGTGTGCCCGTGTCGTAGTCGTGGAAGGTGACGAAGGCGCGCCCATCCGACTCGGCGACCTCCGCTGGCACGAGCAGGTGGCCCGCGAGCGAGGGACCGGCGCTCGTCGAGGGGAGCCAGGCGCGTGCCACCCCGACCAGCGTGTCGGTATAGCCGATGCCGCGCCGATCGACGACGGGCAACCCTGGCGGGTCGGCCAGCACCGCCGGGTCCCTGCAGCTCGGCGGTGCACTCGGGAGCGCGCCGCCCAGTGCCGCGCTCGGTGCTGCTGCCGTGGGGGTGGGCGCGAAGCTGGCGGTGGCGGCATGGAGCGTCGCCTGCTCGAGCGCAGGTGGCGGCGAAGCGCTGCAGGCGCCAACGACGACGAGGAGCGGAACGAGCCCGATGCGGGGCACCTGAGCCATGGCGAGTAGCGTCGAGGGTACCAGACCCCGAAGGTGCCCTCGAGCACGCATGAGAGCTCGTCCTCCGCGCGCTGGCGTCCGCCCCCACTTCGAAGTGCGCGCCAAGTCCGCCGAAGTCGACCAGGATGCCATCGCCGCACCCCGCACCATCGGGTCAGTCCTCGTCACGCGCGGGCTCGAGCGCCAGGCTGACCCGTTCGGACCGACGCTCCGACCTGTCAGTGGCCAGCAGGGCGGCCTCGAGCTGCGCGGCCTCCAGCTCGTCGTGCACGTAGCGCCCGCCGCGCAGCCAGGAGGCGCTGGCCGCCACGAGGAAGATTACGATCGAGAAGATCGAGACTACCGCCACCCCGTCGTGGAACGGGCCCGCGATGAGGGAGGGGAAGAAGCTCGTGCTTACGAGGCGTGCGGCATCCCCGGTGGGCAGCGCGGCGAGCACCCGCGGCCCGAGCAGGGTCGCCAGCGGGTTGTAGCCGAGGAACGCGGCGAACAGGTAGCCCACGGCCGGCAGATGGGAGAGGGCGGTGGCCATCCCCGCGGGGACATGGTTGGCGGTGAGCCCGCGGTACATGGCGCCCGGCACGTTCGCCGAGAGCCCCCCGATCATCAGCGTGAAGAAGACGCCGATCGAGAGCGGCATGCCGGTGTTCTGGAACGTCGCGCGCATCCCAGAGGCGGCGCCCCGGTAGCCTGCCGGCACGCTGTTCATGATCGCGGCCGTATTGGGCGAGGCGAACATCCCGAAGGCCACGCCGTTGAGGAAGATGACGAGCGCGAAGGCTGGGTAGGCGAAGTTCGCCGGCAGGACCAGCAGGAGCGCGAACGAGAGGGCCGCCAGGAGCATGCCGCCGGTCGCGAAGGGGCGCGCCCCGTGGCGATCCGAGAGCCAGCCGGACACCGGTCCCGCCACGACGAAGCCGACCGTCAGCGGCAGCATATAGATGCCCGCCCAGAGCGGCGTCTGCTCGAACGAGTAGCCGTGCAGGGGCAACCAGATCCCCTGCAGCCACATGATCAGCAGGAACTGCAGCCCGCCCAGCCCGATCGCGCTCAGAAGGCCGGCCAGGTTGCCGGCGCTGAAGGCGCGGATGCGGAAGAGCTCGAGGTTGAACATCGGTGCCGCGACCCGTCGCTCGATCAGGATGAAGGCAACGAGGAGGGCCGCCCCGCCCACGATCGCGCCGATCACGAACGGGTTGCCCCAGCCCATCGTCGCCGTCCCGTACGGGGAGATGCCATACGTGATGCCGATCAAGAGGAGGCCCAGGCCGGCCGCGAACGTGGCGTTGCCCGCCCAGTCGATGCGTGCCGGATGGCGTTCGCCCACCTCGCGCAGCGCGAGGTACGCCCAGATCGTCCCGACGATCCCGATAGGCACGTTGAGGAGGAACACCCAGCGCCAGTCGATTGCGGCCAAGACACCGCCCAGGATGAGCCCGACAAAGGATCCCGCCTGGAAGGCGATCTGGTTGATCCCGAGGGCCATGCCGCGCTCGGTGGCGGGGAAGGCATCGGTCAGGATCGCGGCCGAGTTGGCCATCAGCATGGCACCGCCCACCGCCTGCAGCATACGCATGGCGATGATCTCGAGCGCCCCAGCCGCGCCAGTACTCGGGGTGGCCGAAAGTGCGATCGAGCCCAGGGTGAAGATCACGAAGCCCAGGTTGTAGATGCGCACCCGGCCGTACATGTCCCCGATCCGTCCGAGCGTGACGACGAGCACCGCGGTGACCAGCAGGTAGCCCATCAGCACCCAGAGCAGGTAGCTGAAGTTGGCGGGATCGAGCGGGTCGAGCACGATGCCCCTGAAGATGGCGGGCAACGCGATGATCAGGCTCGTCGCGTTGATCGCGGCCATCAACGCCCCGAGCGTCGTGTTGGAGAGCGCGACCCACTTGTACGGGAGGTGGGCCAGGCCCCGGCGGTGCGGCGCCGTTATCGCGCCAGCCCCGGGCCGGCGGCGCCGGCAGGGGGGACGCCGCTGGCGGCGGCGAGGGGCTGCCGCGTCGTCCGCGGCGTCGGGGTCTCGTCGGGATCTGCGTCGTCCGCAGGCCAACCCTCGAGCAGGCGCTCGAGCAGCGTCGCGAGGAGCAGCCGCTCGCCCGGCGTCAGCCGTTCGACGCGCCGCACCAGGCCGCTCGACTCGAAGAGCGCCCGATCACCAAGCGCCTCGTGCGCCCGGGGGGTCAGCCGCAGGGTGGTGATGCGCCGGTCGGCGGGATCGGCGCCGCGCTCGACG
>JAKAMV010000703.1 GCA_021812735.1 Chloroflexota bacterium
CCGCTCGCGGTGCCGGGTGCGGCGCCGGAGCAGGCGACGAGGCTGCCGGCGAGGCCTGCTGTCGCCAGGGCCGCCGCAAACCTCGGGGCGGACACTCGATGGACCATGAACGTTCCTCCTCCTGTCGGGACGTCAACCGGCCAGGGCTACAGGCCCGGGCTCTCGAGGTGGGACGACGGCCGCCACGACAGCAGCCGGCGCTCGAGGAGGCCGATGCCGGCCTCCGCGGTCAGCGCGACGGCGGCGATGATCAGCATCGCCGCGAACACGCCATTGGAGTCGAACGTGTTCTGGGCCGTCGCGATGACCAGGCCCAGGCCCTTCTCGGCGCCCAGGAACTCGCCCACGATCGCCCCGATGATCGCGAAGCCGAACGCGACGTGGAGGCTGGCGATGATCCAGGTGAGGGCCGACGGCAGCACGACCTCGCGCACGATCTGCAGGCGCGTGGCGCCCAGGACGCGGGCGTTCGCGATGTAGGTGCGGTCCACCTCGCGGACGCCCTGGAAGGCGTTGAAGAAGACGACGAAGAACACGAGGACCGCGGCCAGCGCCACCTTGGACTCGGTCCCCAGGCCCAGCCACATGAAGAAGATCGAGCCCAGGACGATGCGCGGGATGGCGTTGAGCACCTTGATGTAGGGGCCCATCACGTCGGCCAGGAACGGGATCTCGCCGAGCAGCACGCCGAGCACGATCCCGCCCACGACCCCGATCGCGAACCCCAGCAGCGCCTCCTCGAGGGTGATCCAGATCTGGAGCCACAGCGAGCCGTAGGCGGTTCCGTTCTGGATCCAGTCGACCAGGCGGACGACGATGCCGGTCGGCTGCCCGAAGAAGAACGGGTCCATCAGCCGGACCGCGGTCAGCAGCTGCCAGCCGCCGAGGACGATCACGAGGCTGGCGGCCCGGCCCGTGTGGACGCCAGCCCGGCGGCGGCGCATTCGCCGCTGGGCGTCGGCCGTCGCGACGCCCTGGTCGGCGGCCTGGGGGAGGGTCGCGCGCATCGCGATGGAAGCCACGTCGTCGTGCCGCCTGCTCATGCCGCGCTGCCCGCGGACGATGCGTCCGCACCCGCCGCCCGCGCGTAGGCGCGCTGGACCTCGTCCCGCAGCGTCTCCCAGATCTGCCGGTGGATGGCGAGGAAGCGCGGCTCGAAGCGGATCTCCTGGACGGCGCCGCGGGGCCTCGGCAGGTCGATGTCGAACGCCGCCTTCACGGTCCCCGGGCCGGCGGTCATGACCACCACCCGATCGGCGAGCGCGATCGCCTCCTCGAGGTCGTGCGTCACGAAGATGACCGTCGGGCGGGAGCGCTCCCAGAGCGCCAGCAGCTCGTTGGACATGATGGCCTTGGTCTGCACGTCGAGCGCCGAGAAGGGCTCGTCCATCAGCAGGATCGAGGGCTCGTTGACGAGGGCGGCGGCGAGGCTCACGCGCTTGCGCATGCCGCCCGACAGCTGGTGCGGGTGGTGGCCGACGAAGTCGGCGAGGCCCACCACGCGGAGCCACTCGCGAGCGCGCCGCATCGCCTCGGGCTTGGGCACGCCGCGGAACACTGGGCCCAGGGCCACGTTGCCCAGCACGGTCTTCCAGGGCAGCAGGGCGTCCGCCTGGAAGACCATGCTCGTCCCCCGCACGATGCCGTCAACCGGCCGGCCGCCGACGCGGACGACGCCGACGCTGGGACGGTCGAGGCCCGCCACCATGCCCAGGGTGGTGGACTTGCCGCAGCCAGTGGGGCCGACGACGGCGCAGAACTGGCCGGGCTCGACGCTCATCGTCACGTCTCGGAGCGCGGTCATCGCGGCGCCGCTGGGCGTGAGGAACCGCTTGGTCACCCCGACCAGCTCGATCCCGCCGAGACGGATGTCGGCCGCCCCCGGGCCGTGGGCCGCAGCACCCTGCGCCAAGGTCGTCTCCTCTCCTGTGATCGACCGGGCCGTCTCGACCGCCGTATCGAGTGCCTCCGGCCTGCCGGCGCATCGCGCGACCGGTTGCGGGCGAATCTCCCAGACGGTTGCGGCACGGGGAAGGCTTGTGCCCCTTGCGGCCGTTGTGGTCGTTGTGGTTGCGGCCTCGGGGCTGCGCGCCGTGCGGCGCGGTACGCTTCGCGGATGGACAAGGCCGAGCTGCTCCAGACGATGCGCGACGCTCATGCCGGACTCGCCGCGGCCGTTGCCGCTGTGTCCGACGAGGCGCTCCTGGCCGAGGCGCCGGGCATGCCGGGCTGGACGCGCAAGGACGTCCTGGCGCATGTCGAGTACTGGCACCACAACTCGGCCAACGTGCTGGCCGGACTGCGAACCGGTGTCGATCCCTTCCCCGATGCGGGCGAGCCGTTCGACATCGACCGGCTCAATGCCCGGGTGCAGGCCGAGAACCGATCGCGCTCAGCGTCCGATGTCCGTGCCGGCGAGGCAGCGTCGTTCGTCGAGCTGGTGGCTGCCGTCGAGCGCGCGACCGAGCACGAGCTGTTTGACGCCGGCGTCGTGCCGTGGCTGGACAGCACCGCTGCCGAGGAGATCGCGGGCGACACGTTCCGGCACTACCCGGACCACCTGGCGCACCTCGCGGCCGGTTGAGACGGGCTGGAGACCTGGGCAGACTGTGGTCCTGACGTCCTGCCGCGCTGATCGAATGCGACAACGGAGGGCGAGTTGGCCGACGGTCGAGACCGAGAGGGCCGAATGCCGCTGCACTGCGCGGCTGGCGAAGGATGTGGGCGAGGCGGGGTGCCTCCTGGGCGCTGGCGGCGACCTCAACGCGGCCGACCGGGCCGGCCTCACGCCGCTGCGCCTCGCGGGCCAGCAGGGCGGCCTCCTCGTCTGTGCCCGGCTCCCCGCGTCCGCGCTGCTCGCCTGCTGAGTAAGGCGTCCTGCGTCCACCCGCCGGCAAGGGGCCGCGCCCAAGGGGCCGCGCCCCTGCCAGCCAGGGGCGCGGTCTCGACTCGGCTGCCGGCGCCGGCCGCCCGGCGAGCGGACAGGTCGGCGTCTCAACGGCCAGGGGGAAAGAGGGCATCCTCCGTCGCGGGGGTCACGGATCGAACCGGTCCGCGTCCGCCGGCGGCCAGGCGGCCAGCGACTCGCCGGGCGGGTCGACGGCACCGCCGCCGAACAGCCTCGGCGGCATGTCCACGCGGACGATGACCACGTCGGACCGCTCCCGCCCCCAGCCGAGGGCTTCGCCGGCGGTCGCCCAGGCGCCCTCGCCGAGCAGGCCCGGCGGGTCCCAGCGTTCCCAGTAGCCCGACCAAGCCGGCCCGCGCGGGTCCCCGCCCCCCGAGGTGCGGTGGGCGAGGTAGACGACGCCGCGGGCGCGGCCGGTGGGGCGCACGCGCTCGGTCACCCGAAGACGCAGACGCACATCGCAGCCCCTCCCCTTGGGACGCATCCCCTCCGGGCACTGAGCGGCCCGGCGTCGGGCGGCCCCCAATCCTAGCGCCACTCGCTATCCATGTGTCCTGTCGCACTTGCGGCCCGCTGAGCTCCTCAGGGCATGCCGTTGCCCCGGGCGTCACTCCTCAGAAGGCGCGCACCGCCAACTCGCCGCATGGGTGCACGCGGCGACACGACGATGCCGCACCGCGGCCGCGACGGCCCGACACGCCAGCGGGCCCGCCCACCTACCCGATCACCTCGAGGCTCGCGAGGCTTGCGAGCATCGTCCTGCGGCCGACCTGCGGGTCCCTGAACGCGACCTGGACCTCCTCGTCGTCGCGCGTCAGCCTGGACGTGATGACGATGCCGTCACCCCAGCGCGCGTGGCGGACGCGGTCGCCGTCGCGGTAGCGGCGCTCGCCCGGGACCACTGGGCGGGCGGGGATCCCGCGGGTCACGCCGGGCGGCAGCCCGGGCGCGGCGTCGGGTGCCGGCGGCGAGCCGGGGTGCGGGCGGGCCGGGCCGCCCGGGGGCACGAACGGCTGCCTGCCCAGCGACCCCGACGGCGCGCCGGCCGCGAACGCCTCGCGCTTCGCCCCCAGGTCCCGGGTGGGCCGGAACGGCTCGCCGGGCCCCGGTGCCCCGGGCCGGCCGCTCCCCTGCCGGTACGCACCGCCGCCGGTCCGCGTGAACGAGCCGCCGAGGCGCGACCCCCGCTCGCGGAACACCACGTCGGGGTCGAGGTCCGAGCCCGCCTCCGCCAGGCGCGGGTCCAGCCGCGGCCCGGTCATGAGCTCGCCCGGGATCTCGAGCAGGAACCGGCTGGGGATCGACATCCCGCCGCCACCCCAGGTCGCGCGCCGCCAGGCGTGCGAGAGGAACAGGCGCCGCTTCGCGCGGGTGATGCCCACGTACGCGAGCCGCCGCTCCTCCTCGAGCTCGCGCTCGTCGTCGAGGGCGCGATTGTGCGGGAAGACGCCCTCCTCCATGCCCGCGATGAACACGACCGGGAACTCGAGGCCCTTCGCCGCGTGGAGCGTGATCAGCGTGACCGCGTCGGCCTCGCCCTCGTAGGAATCCTGGTCGGCGACGAGCGCCGTCTCCTCGAGCAGGCGGTCGAGCGCATCCTCGGGCGAGAGGTCGCCGTAGCGGCGGGTGACCTCGCGCAGCTCGAGCAGGTTCGCCCAGCGGTCCTCGCCCTCCTCCGAGCCGTCGGCGAGCATCGCCCGGTAGCCCGACGCCTCGAGCACCTCGTCGAGCAGCTCCGGCAGCGGCAGGATCCCCAGGCGCGCCCGCAGCCGCCTGACGAGGTTCGCGAACTCGGCGATCGAGGCCCGGATCCTCTGGCCGATCCCCTCCACCTCTCCACGGCCGGCCGCCTCGAGCGCGCCGAGGTAGGAGCCGCCTGCCCGGTCGGCGCGCCGCCGCAGCGCCTCCACGCTCCGCTCGCCGATGCCGCGCGCCGGCACGTTGACGATCCGCTCGTAGCTCACCGCGTCCGTGTCCGACCGCAGCACCCGCAGGTACGCGAGCGCGTCCTTCACCTCGCGCCGCTGGTAGAAGCGCGTCCCGCCGACGAGCTGGTAGCGGATGCCGTAGCGCAGGAACGCCTCCTCGATCGCGCGGGACTGGCTGTTCATCCGGTACATGACCGCCACGTCCCTGGCCCGGAAGCGCGTGGACTCGTCGTCGTCCGCGCGGCGGGTCAGCCAGGCGCCGCGACCCGTGGACCCCACCAGGCCCTCGACCTGGCGGGCGACCCACTCGGCCTCCTCCTCCTCGTTGTAGGCCTCGAAGCGCTGGATCGGGACGCCGCCCTGGTTCCGCGTCCAGAGCCTCTTGTCGGTCCGCCGCTCGTTGCGCGACACCACCGCGTGGGCCGCGTCGAGGATGAGCTGCGTGGAGCGGTAGTTCTGCTCCAGCTTCACGACCGTCGCGTCCGGGTAGTCGCGCTCGAAGTCGAGGATGTTCTGGACGTTCGCGCCGCGCCATCCGTAGATGCTCTGGTCGTCGTCGCCCACCACGCACAGGTTGCGG
>JAKAMV010000704.1 GCA_021812735.1 Chloroflexota bacterium
TCGCCTTTACAAGTACATCCGCAACTTCGGTTTCGGCCAGCGCACCGGCGTTGAATTGCCGGGCGAGACGCGCGGCCTGCTGTGGCCCTATCTGTTCCAGAAGTGGCCCGACTTCAACTCTCGAGGATGCCCCGATCGCAGCCGCATCCGCACGCCGAGCAGTAGCCATCTGCGGCGCATCTTGGGCAGCACGGCCGACCGTCTCGTGACGGGCGATCCGCATCCTCGGCACGGGCCGCTTCGCGAGCCATCGCCCGCATCCCGTCACGTCCGGCCATGACGGCATCGACGACCTCTCGGGCGCTGGCGCCCCTGCGCGCCCCGTCGACCCACGAGGCGGCCGTCTCCGGCCAGTCCCGGACGATGTCGGCGAGGATGGCCCGCTGTGCCGCCGTCGGGGCATAGGGGAAGCGCCTGGACCACGCCTCGCGAAGCCCGTCCCAGATGCGGTATCCCACCCATCCCGTCGCGGAGGCGCGCGACTCAACGGCCTGGTACTCAGGGTCGGACCATGACGTCTTCCAGATGGCCGTGACGACAGGAGGGGCAACCGCTCGGTGATGGTCTGGGGTCGCCGTGTCGACGGTGTCCGATCCGTTCGTGGCTGCGGATGCGCTTCGGGACGGTTGGGGTGATTGCGCCCAATCAACCCGGTTTCCCCAGCCACCAGACTTAAGAGTGGCCTCTTGTCTGAGAATCACTTCTCCCCCGGTACTTAGAGTGGTGGCTGGACGAAGCGGGTTGATATGCCCAGCCAGCGGGTTGATTGGGGCGGCCGTGTAGCGACCCGCGGCGTCGCGGACAGCGGTTGCCTGTCGCTTCACCCCGCGGTGGCTCTGCACGGCGGACCAGTAGCCACCCGGCGGCGATCCGCACTCGCGGCAGGGCCGCATGTCGCGGTTGAAGTGGTCGCTCCGGACGGTCCTCCGATGGAGGCCGCCTGCGCACTCCAGCAGCCACGACGCATTGCCCGAGCCCGCGGAAACGCGGGAAAGGACGCGCCATCCGCCGATGACCGCGCCCGTCCAGTCCCTAGCCTTTCGCCCCATGATCAGCTCCATCCCCCTGCATCGGAGGAACTAGATTGCGGAGAGGAGGCAATGCAGGCGCCTCCCCTCCACCTCTAGGGGTTCAGGAG
This sequence comes from Chloroflexota bacterium, assembly GCA_021812735.1. Next base: position 1,139 of record JAKAMV010000704.1, read on the forward strand.
GGCCGTTTCTGAACAAACGTCTTGGCGGAATTTCAACGAATGGCGTCCCTGAACGCCTCCCAGCGGGATCCACGCTCGACGGCCAGCGCGACAGGGGCATCGGAGCGCGTCTCCGGGTGTCGCCAGACGGCCCGCACGGGCATCATGTCCGGCCCTAGCTCGACGCACTCCCACAGGGCGCGAAGCTGCGTGTTGACTGCGGCGGGGTCGTCTGACCAGAGCACGGCCGGGAACGTGAACAGGGCCTCGCCTGCCGGCTCAGCAGGGGCATGCTCAAGCCGCTCGATCTCCGCCCGCTCTGCCAGGACTTCGGCCGGGTCGAGGTCGAACAGCCGATCCTGAAGATCCCGCTTCCGGCGCTCGATCTCTCCACGGCGCTGGGCGTCGTCGTCAGTCGCCGGGACGCCCCGGCGGGGGCTTCCACAGGAAAAGCTACCCGGCCAGCCATCTGGGCGAGACCGTGGCCCTCGGCAGCGCTCGAGGCGATCCGCTCCGGTTGCCCTTGGACGAGTTGCACGACGAGTGGGCGGGGGCCCCTCCGAAGGGGCCCTATGGCATGGTAACGTCCTGATCGAGTCGGCAGAAGCTCATCGCCTTCGACGGGAGGCGTTGACGCGCGGTCCCCCCATCGGCCGCCCGAACCGCGCCGAGCCACTGGCGAGCCCGACCCGTGGGATGTGCGCCGCAACGGCGCCCATCGGGGGAGTGCGTCCCAGGCGCAGCCAGGCCTTTGGAGGTGCCCCCATGCTCCGCCGCCTCCTCGCCGCCACCGCCACGGTCAGTTTGCTGCTGCTCCTGATGCCACCCGCGCTGGCGTCGGCCGGTCCGGCCGTGACGATCTTCGCGACCGGGCTCGACAACCCTCGCGGCCTGACCTTCGGGCCCGATGGCAGCCTCTACGTCGCCGAGGGCGGGACCGGCGGCTCGACGACGACCCCGGCCGAGTGCCAGCAGGTTCCCGCGCCGGTCGGCCCGTACAGCGGCGGCTTCACCGCCCGGATCTCGAAGGTCAGCCCGTCCGGGGTCCGGACGACGGTCGTCGGCGGCCTGCCGTCGAGCCAGATCAGCGCCTCGCAGGGCGGCCTGGTGAGCGGTGTCGCGGACGTCGCGTTCATCGGCTCGACGCTCTACGGCCTCGAGGCTGGCGCCGGCTGCTCCCACGGCCTGGCGGGGACGTTCAACAGCGTCTTCCGGGTCAACGCCGACGGCAGCGTGACGCCGATCGCGAACCTCAGCGCCTTCGTCATGGCGCACCCGGTCGCGCACCCCAACGCGGACGACTTCGAGCCTGACGGCACCTGGTACAGCATGGTCGCCGTGCGCGGCGCCCTCTACGCGGCCGAGCCGAACCACGGCGAGGTCGACCGGGTCAGCCATGGCGGCGCGATCTCGCGGGTCGCCGACATCTCGGCGAGCCAGGGCCACATCGTGCCGACCGCGATCGCCTACCACGGCAACCTCTTCGTCGGCAACCTCGATGTGTTCCCGATCACACCATCTGACGCGAAGATCCTGAAGCTGACCCCGAGCGGGCAGCTCAAGACCTGGGCGACGGGCCTGCAGGCGGTCCTCGGCGTCGCGTTCGACCATGAGGGCCGGCTCTACGCGCTCGAGAACACGACCTGCGCGGCGCCCTGCTTCCCGACGCCCCTCACCGGCACCGTCGTGCGGCTCAACGGGAACGGATCGTGGACGACGATCGCGTCGGGCCTGCTGCTGCCGACCGGGATGGCCTTCGGGCCCGACGGGGACCTGTACGTCTCGGCCTTCGGCTACGGCGGGCCCCCCAGGCGCGGGGATGATCGAGCGGATCGCCCTCGGATCCTGAGGAACCCGCTCCTTGGGCGGCCCTCGACCATCCACCTGAGACCCTGGCTGCCGCTCGCGTGGCGCCCGAGGGCTGAACAGCACCCTAACCAGGCAGCTTACTGAAGAACGGGAGGTTTCTGATGGGTATTCGATTCCGTCTGCTCCGCGCCTTGGCGCTCGCCGCGGCCCTGGCGCTCCTTGCGTCGCCGGCAAACGTCGCGGGACCAGTGGAGGCATCCGGTACGACGACCTGTTCCGGTGGGCCGGTCGCGCCCGGCGTCTATCGCACGCTCTCGATCGATGGGGCATGCGTCGTCGTGGGCGGATCCCTGACGGTGCTCTCCGGCCTCACCGTCGCTCCGGGTGCGACGCTGATCGCGACGACCTCGCACGCGACGGTCACAATCTCGGGTGGCGTGCGCGTCGGGAGGGGGGCGGTATTCATGTTCGGCTGCGCGCCCTCACTCACCGAGCTCTGCGGTCCCGACACGAGCTACGTGATCAGCGGAGACGTGGTCGCCGCCGGGGCACTGGCGGTCATCATGCACGGGAACACGATCCACGGGAGCGTCACGATTGCCGGCGGCGGAGGCGGCGTCACGTGCGCACCACTCATCCTCGGCGGCGAGGCGCCGGCCTACAGCACATTCGAGGGGAACGCGATCGACGGGACCCTCGCGGTCTCCGGGATGCGGACCTGCTGGTTCGGCATAGCCAGGAACGAGGTCGCGCGAAGCGTGATCCTCACGGGCAACGTCGAAGCAGATCCCGACTCGAACGAGGTCATCGACAACTCGATCGAAGGAGCCCTCGTCTGCTTCGGGAATTCGCCGTTGCCGCACAACGACGGCCAGCCGAACTCCGTGACCGGCCCCGAGGTCGGGCAGTGCACCGGGCTGTAGGCAGCCCGTAGCACAAGCTGGCCTGCCGCCGCCGCGACCGGGACGCCGAGATCGAGAACGGCCGCCACGGCCGGGAAGGGCGCGCCAGGCCGTTCCCCTTGTTGCCCACGAGGCGGACGGTTATACTCGCGGTATGAAGACCGCCGTCTCGGTGCCCGACGACCTGTTCGCCCAGGCGGACCGCCTCGCGAAGCGCTCCCGCCGGTCGCGCAGCGAGGTGTACAGCGCGGCCCTGCGCGAGTACGTCGCCCGCCACGCGCCGGACGAGGTGACCGCGGGCATCGACGCCGTCCTCGGGGACCTCGGCGAGACAGGCGCCGACGCGTTCGCCGTCGCGGCCGCTCGCCGCACGCTTGGCGCCGCCGAGTGGTGATCGCCCAGGGTGAGGTCTGGTGGGCGGACCTCGCGGAGCCCGCCGGATCCGGGCCCGGGTTCCGCCGGCCCGTCGTCGTCGTGCAGGGCGACGCCTTCAACGCGAGCGCCCTGCGCACCGTGGTCTGCGTCGCGCTCACGAGCAACACCAGGTGGGCCGACGCCCCCGGCAACGTGCTGCTGGCCGCTCGGGCGACCGGCCTGCCTCGGCCGTCGGTCGCCAACGTGTCGCAGCTGGTGACGCTGGACCGCGATGCCCTCACGGAGCGGGCGGGCCGCATCTCGGCGTCGAGCCTCGAGCTCGTCCTCGCGGGGATCGACGTCGTGCTCGGCCGAGGCTGACTGGGGGAAGTGCCCTTGCGCTGCGCTTCAGACCGTGCCGATCGCCGGCTGGACCCTCGCCTGCAGCGGCCACGAGATCGGGACAAAGAGGTCGGTCGTGGAGGCTTGACTCCTCTCGCCCCACCCACTGACCTGAGCGTCCCCTTCCCACGCGCCCTTGGCCGGCGCTTCTTGACGGCGTCGCACGTCTTTGCGAATTCGAGGCAGGACCACAGGCCCGACGCTTCGCCCCGACGCCCCGGCTTCCTCGCGGACCCAGGCTGTGGAACCTCCTGGCGTCCGAGGTACCCTAGCCCGGTGTCCGGATCCGGCTCCGCGGGCCCTTCTTGTGCCGACTGTGGCCTGCCTGCGCGGGCGTCGCTCGGCGGGGTCGAGCTGTGCGACCGATGCCTCGACCGTAGCGTGGCCGAACGCACGGGCCTGCCGGTCCTGGCTGACCCCCCGGCCGAGGAGACCCTTACCGGTCCCGACGGACGGAGACACCGCTTCGCGTATCGCTTGTGGCGGGCCCCGACCGGAATCGTCGCGGAGGCGGAGGAGCTCGGCTGTGCCGGCGGGGACGGGTACCAGGCTACTGTCATGGGTTCCCACCATGCCGACGCCGACGCCCTGCTGGCGCGCCTCAGGGTCCGACTCGGGGAGCAGGTCGCCCGCCTCGACCTCGAGGACGGCCCCGGACGACGTCCAATCATGGCCGGCGACGAGCTGGCAGGTCGCCTGGTGTGGAACGAGGACGACGGACCGCACGACGTCGTCGTCGATGGTCGCCGCCTGTCGTGGGAGGAGTTCGGTCGGGCCCTCGAACCCTTCGAGGGCTGGCGCTTCCGGGTGATCTTCGAGGATATCGAGCTC